>DATLSW010000330.1:0-3733 GCA_035533955.1 Ktedonobacteraceae bacterium
GACAACGAAGGACCAGCGATGGCTACAGGCAAACGAGACTATTACGAAGTACTGGGGATATCGCGCAATGCGAGCGATGATGATCTGAAAAAAGCCTATCGTCGCCTTGCCAAGCAGTATCATCCTGATACCAACAAAGAGACAGGGGCAGAAACTCGATTCATCGAGATCAAAGAAGCATATGAGGTATTGAGCGATCCGCAGAAGCGCGAGATGTATGATCGCTATGGTCACGCTGGGCTTAGCAATGGCACGGGCGCTGGATACGGCGATTATGGCAGCTTTGGCGGCTTTAGCAACCTCAACGATATCTTCGAGTCGATCTTTGCCGGAACGGGTCCGACGCAGCGGCGCGGCGGCACGCAGCGCGGGGCCGATATTCGCTACGAGCTGACGATTTCGTTCGAGGAGGCGGTCTTTGGCTGCCAGAAAGAGATCGAGTTGCCGCGTTGGGAAACCTGCCAGACGTGCAAAGGCGCGGGAGCGCAGCCCGGCACTTCCACGGCGCGTTGTTCAGCGTGCGGCGGCAGCGGCGAGATACGGCGTGTGCAGCAATCGATCTTCGGGCAATTCGTCAACGTCACTGTCTGCGAGCGCTGCCGCGGCGAGGGGCGCGTGATCACAACTCCCTGCGAGAAATGCCGCGGACAGGGTCGCGTACGCAACGTGCGCCGCGTCGTCGTCAATATTCCAGCCGGCGTCGATGACGGCATCAATGTGCGCGTGACCGGAGAAGGCGAGGTCAGCGCGCGCGGCGGCACGCCCGGCAACCTCTATGTGGTCTTGACGGTCAAGCCGCACCAGTTCTTCAAGCGGCAAGGCAACGATCTGATCTACGAACTGCCGATCAGCGTCACGCAGGCGGCGCTGGGCGATGAAGCCGACGTGCCGACGATCGACGGCAAAACAGTGCCGCTCAAGATTCCGCCCGGCACGCAGACCAATCGCTCGTTCCGTTTGAAGGGGCTGGGCGTGCCGGTCGTCCACAGCAGCGCGCGCGGCGACCAGCATGTCCTCGTCAAAATCGTCATCCCGACCAGCCTGACGGCGGAAGAGAAGCGTCTGTACGAAGAACTCGCGCGCATCGAACGCGAAAAGAGCGAGCAAAACGACAAAAACATCTTCCGCAATCTCTTCGAGAAAACGAAAGACGTCTTTCAATAAAGGGCAGAGGAAAGTAAGACAGTCCAGGCAAGCGCGCGCTTGCCTGGACTGTCTTACTTTCCTCTGCTTTTAGCTGAATGTTAGCGCAGGAGTCGCTCTGGCAGGTAGCGGCGGTGCGCGGCGGCCATTTCGTCGTAGAGCGCCTCCGCTTTGCGCGGGGACTGAACGAACGGGTGACTTGCCAGGGCGCGTATGGCCTCCCTGCGCGTGCCGCTCCATGCCGCCTCGGCGGTCAGCGCCTGGTATTCGGCCAGCGTCTCCACCAGGCCCAGCACATGACGCGGCAGGCGCGGCTGCACGAGCGGTGTCACGCCGTTGCGATCAACGTAGCCGGTCAATTCAACAACGCGATCTTCAGGCAAATCGGCAATCGCGCCCTGGTTGGGTACATTGACGTACCATACCTCATTGCGGTCGTTGTAGATGGCATCCATCACGTCGATAGCCAGTTCAAGCTCGTGGATGCCGCCGCGCGAACGGGCGGCATCGAGTTCCGGCACGTCGCGCTCGGCCTGCTCGCGATAATGCTCCCAGTAATCCGGCACGTTCGCCATGATGTCTTGCGCGCGCGTCGTCGCTTTGGCCTGCAACTCCGCCAGTATTTCCTCTTTATAGTAGTAGTAGACGAAGTAGTAATTCGGCAGCGTCCCCATGTCGCAGGCCAGTTCAAGCTGGCGCATTTCCGCGCGCGTCAGGGCCGATTGATCGCGCCCATGCGTGGCGCGGATACGGGCATATGCGCTTTGCAGCATGGGAATGAAATCCTGTCCATCGTAGAGGTGGCGCACTGACCAGGAACCGTGATTGAGGCCGACGGAGACCGCGTCGAGTTTTGCGGGATCGAGGCCGATCAGCGTGGCGTAATCCTCGTTGCTGGTAATAGGCCCTTCGCAAAGCGAAACAGTAGGGATCGCGGTATGGTGCGTCACGGCTTCGGAAACGATATTGACCGGGTTGGTATAGTTGAAGAGGCGCGCGTTGGGACAGGCATCTTCCATATCGGCGATGATCTCTTTCGTCACAAAAATCGAGCGCAGCGCCATGAAAAAGCCACCCGGCCCCTGCGTCTCCTGCCCAATGATGCCATACTTGAGCGGAATGCTCTCGTCAAGGTAACGCGCCTCGAAGCCGCCGGGTCGGAAGCTCGTCAGCACGGCATCGCAGTCGCGCAATCCGCTGCGCCGATTGGTAGTAGTGGTAATGGTCAGATCAATGCCTCTGGCGCGAGCCATCTTGCGGGCGATGGTCTGAACAATGCCCAGTCGCTCCTCGTCCAGGTCAATCAAGACGACCTCGGAGCCATCAAAATTTTCACCCTGTTGAATAAAGGATGCCATCGTACCGGCGGCGCGGGTGCTGCCGCCGCCGATGTATGCCAGTTTGATACGTGCCATATGCTTTTCTTTCTTATTTCAGACCTGGTGCGTGTCTGTCTCTCTTCTCATGACGCGGCGGCCCGACGCTTGCCATTGGTCTCGCGCTATCGATTTTGTTGGAATCACCCGGCGGCCACGGGCAGAGACAGGTCGCTGTCCCTATGGGTGGCAACGGACAAACCAAAATCCGCGACCACCGGCAAATGATCGCTGGCGTCCGCGCCGTCGATGCCCTCACCAGCAGTAACGACGCTGCACGCTGAAAGGTTTGCCGCCAGTTCCGGGCTGGCAAAGATGTAATCGATGCGCCCCGCCAGAGCCGCCGCCGGGCAGGTAAAGCCGTTCGCACCAGGATGCAGCGCGCGGAAGCAATCGACGTAGCTCGCGCTGCGCAGCAGAGCGATGCTGCCGCGCGGCGCGTAAAGAGACGCCGCCCCGTCAAAGAGGGAACACAGCAGCTTACTGCGCGGGATGGCGCGCAGTAAGGGATCGAATAAGCGCAGCGACGCGGGAACCACAAAATCGAGGTAAGGATGTCCCACTGCCGCGTCCGGCTCGCGCTGCTGCACTTGCTCCATACGTACAAGGTATCCCAGCAGCGCGCTGGCCTGGAACGCATCGCCAGGAGCCATGTTATTAAAATCACCCATTGCCAGATGCGGCTCGCCGCACTTTGACGCCATGAGACGGATGAGTTCGCGCGCTTCGCGGCGGCGGATATGATCTCCTGCCCGCCGTTCACTGAAAGCCGCCGAGTGATGCGTGACAAAGACAGTGATCCGCCTGCCATCTGGCTCCTGTACGGTCGCCTCCAGCACCGACCTGGTCAAAACATCAGCGCCGCGGTGCGCCTGCCAACCTACGATGGGCAGGCGACTCAGCAGCGCAATCTGCCAGTCGCGCTCGTGAACGGCATTGCCGCTCATCACAAATTGCATCTCCAACCGCCGCGCCAGTTCCTCGACCACGCGCGGATCAGTTGCTTCCACCAGGCCAACTACATCAGGGTCAACCGAACGAATCATATGCTCCACCTGGCTGACGCGACGTGTCGCCCCCACCAGGATATTATACGAGAGAATGCGAGTCATATTTGCTGCTATCCTTCTTTGTTGTTATTTTGAAAAAATGGTTCCACATATTACTATACTGACGAATGCAAACATGCAAATAGCACAGCCGACGGTAATTCA
>DATLSW010000331.1:0-6416 GCA_035533955.1 Ktedonobacteraceae bacterium
GCCGAAACGCCGCTACTTCTTCAAACGACGGATGGCGCGAAAATTTCTCATCAATACACGGATGGGCTACCTGCACGCGCCCGGCAGGGATGCCAACTAACTTGACCGCGTCCTGTTTGGTACTTTCCGAAACGCTGATGACCATCGCCGCGCGGCGAATGCTGCGTACTGTGAATGTCCTCTGGTACAGGCGTTTGGGGCGCGTCAGCACTTCTGGGAAGCGCAAGAAGGCCAGATCGTGCAGAGTCACGACGCCCGCGCATTGTCGTGGCAACTGCACCGGCAGCACATTTACCGGCGAGTGCAGCACATCGATGCGCTGCTGCCGGATCAGTCGCGGCAGCGTCAACTGCTCCCAGGCGACGCGGGCGGCGGGCCGAGACTCTGGCCACGGCGCGGAAACATAGGTGATACGCGGGTGTTGGGCAAGGCGATCTATGATATCTTGCCCATTGACGAACACCGTATATTCATGTTCTCCCGCCTGCTCCGCCAATCCCGCCAGCAGATAACGAATATAGCGGCTTACACCGCCATTGCGATAGTTCTGGCTATACGAGAGCAATTGAGCGTTGATCCCGATATGCATACTGCTCCTGACCTCATGTTCCTATTAACGTCCTTGCAATTTTTAAGGTAACAGGGCTAGCCCGTTTTGCGCCGCGTCAGGCCGCGCACCAGAGCAGCCTGTTCTGCTCAAAAACCGGCGCGATTTCGCCGCGCGTATACAGCGTACTCAGCCCCGATTGCATCGTCGTGTTGTACAGCATATATTGCGAGAGCGATTGTGCCTGCGCTCCTTGCGCGTCCGCCACTGCCTTGAAAATATCCGCCGCCGGGCGCGCCGCGCCGCTGGAGAGCGCGTCACGGATTTGTTGCAGGATGCTTTCCAGGCGATCAATGGTGTACTGTAGCGCCTGTCCGGCTCGCTCCGCCGACGTATAGATCTCGCCGTGTCCCGCCACTATCTGTTTGAACGGGAGAATTTGCTCTTTCAGCGCAGCAAGGGTCAGAAGTCCTGCCTGTACATCCGCGTAAAAAGGAATGCGGTGTTTATCGAGGATCTCCGGCGTGAGGAAGGCGTCGCCCACAAAGAGCGTGTCGCCAAAAGCTACGCCCACTTGTTCGCTGCTATGTCCGGGCAGCGCAACCACGCGCACGGGGAAGTCGTCAATTGACTGCTCATCGCCGGCCAGAATCACATCAGCCGGGCATGGTTTCGCCAGCAGAAACTTGTGCTGCATTTCGCGCGGCGGCTGCGCTCCGCTGAACAAGTACAGCGGCTCCAGTATTGGCCCGGCCATTACCGATGCCTCTACGCGGGTGGCATAGACTGTAAGTCCTGTTTGCCGTACCAGGTGGTGCGCGCCGCCAAAGTGATCGGCATGGGCGTGCGTGACCAGCAGCGCCGTCGGCGTCAGTCCCAGCTTCTTGACCTGGTTCAGGATGTCGCGCCCGGCGTCTTTATCGATGCCGCTATCGATGATCAAACAGCGGCTCTCGTGGGCGATTACGCCGATATTGGCGCCGCCCTGCAATACCCACGTCTGTTCTTGCAGTTGTAATGTTTGCAAAGCCATTGATCATTGCTCCCTTGTATTGCGTTTTTTCGTGCGCCGGTGTATTATAGCCTAAAATACCAACTGCTGTACAGACGACAGTGGACGGGATTTTACTCTTTATAAGTGAGATTAGCGCGTAGGGACGCAATGGAGCGTGCCTCTGACACAGTAGTTTCTATCCTTTTGGGTGATGCGGTGAAAAAGTGTCGCCCCCAAACGTTCTTCAAAGAAGATGGACACCCGTTTGCGGAGACAATCAGGGAATCAGCAGAGTTCGAGATAATTCCATGGGAGTGATGAGCGTTGCTCAACAAACAACTTCTTCTTGATGTCGCACAGCTAACAGATGTTGGGCGGAAACGCGAACATAACGAAGATAATATGGCCTATGTCATCCCCAAGGATCCGCAGGTCATGGCGCGCAAAGGCGCTCTGTTCATTGTGGCCGATGGCATGGGAGGCCATGCCGCCGGAGAAGTCGCCAGTGAGATCGCGGTAGACACGATCAGTACTGCCTACTACCCGGACGAACATGAAGACGTGGCCGTCGCCTTGCTCACTGCCATCAAGCGGACCAATACCTTGATCCATCAGCGCGCTGCCGAGAACATGCTGCGCAGCGGCATGGGGACAACGAGCGTGGTAGGGGTATTGCGTGGCAATATGGCGTATGTTGCCAATGTGGGCGATAGCCGGGCATATGTGGTACGCAAAGGCAAGATCAAACAAATCACACAAGATCACTCCTGGGTCGCCGAGCAAGTACGGGCTGGTCTTCTGACCGAAGAGCAGGCGCGCACGCACGCACAGCGCAACGTGATTACGCGCAGCCTGGGTACGCAGCCTGATGTTGAGGTTGATATTTTCGTGGAACCATTGGAAGAGGGTGACATACTGTTGCTGTGTTGCGATGGTCTTTCTGGCGTAGTGAGCGACGACGAAATGCGCCTCATTGTTGAGCGTTTCCCGCCCCAGGAAAGCGTGTATCATCTGATAGAACGGGCCAACGAGAACGGCGGCCCCGATAACATTACCGCCATTGTGATTGCTGTACAAGAAGTCGGCGTCGAGCCGCCGGGCGCGCGCCATCCTGTGGTTGCCGGGCGCATCAGTGGCGCTGATACGAACGAAGATACCGCCATTCTATCCTTACCTTCGTACTTGCCAGCCTCGCCTTCCCCGGCTTTTCGCGATAGCCCCGCTGCCGCCCATTTCGGACGTTTCCCCAGCGGGCCGCTTCCTCCGGCGGAAACGCCGCAAGCGGGCCGCTCGTCCAGGCCGAAACGGAGCGGGCGCTTGCTTTATGTGACAGTGGCCGTCTGTTTTCTGCTGCTGCTGTTCGCACTCATCGGCGGCGGCTCGTATGTGTACATTACACAAAATAGCAGTGGCACTTCTGTTTCACATGAAATTGATGGCGCAAATAAGCTCATCAACAAGGCGCAGGGCGAAACCCCGAACAATCCTGCCGCCGCTTTGCGCGATCTTTCCACCGCGCAAATGCAGCTCATCACGCTCAACAAGAGCAGCGCGTTGACCAGCCAGCAGCAGGCGAAAGTTCGCAGCATTTTGCAAGGTTCCTTCACACAAAGCGTGCAAAACGCGATTGTGACCTACAACCAGCAGCAGAACATGATTTCCGTCGATTGCCTGAGTCCTTCCTCGAGCGCCGTGGGCGTTGGCACAACCAATACGCAGCCAAAGGCGATCGCTTTGACAGAAGTCAACGGGAAATCGTCGTTGTATGCTCTGGGTGCGGATAATCAGCCGTACATGGTGAATGCGTTGAACAACAGCCTGATTCGCGTGCAGACTTCCACACTCGCAAAAACCACCATCGAGAATATCACCGGATACAATGGATCGCAACTGGCAATGCTTGTCTCGCAACCGGCCAAAGTTGGCTCCATACCCAGCTATAGCCTTGATGTCCTGTCTACGCCTCAGTACAAGCTCGTTTCATCGATACCGCTCACTTTGCGCAATGAGCAGGCTCCGGCGCTGCTGACTACCTGGCAACAAGATATCTACCTCGTGCTGATTACTCCCAATTCGACGCAGATCACGATCGAGGATTTTGCCCCCGCGAAGAAAAGTCCCCACCAGTTGCAGATGACCGCGAGTATCGTTTCCGTTTCGTCCGCTCCGGGAAGTATTGCCGCCTTCCCTAACAAGCAGTTGTTCTTGCTCCTCCAGGATGGAACGCTGCAAAGCTTGCAATTTGGCAGCAGCCAGGGCGCGACCAGTGTGTTTGTTGATCAGGCTGTGCCACAGCCTTTGCCGGTCAGTGCTCATGCATTCAACTGGCAGACGCCCGTTCCCACGGTGGCAACCGCCGGCTCGAAGGCGTTGGCTATCTCCAATGCTCCTGCTAACGCCCTTGTGAGCGGCATGGTCGGCAATGCGCCTCATCTGTATATCATGGATAGCAATCTGCATCGTATTCTTGACCTGACTGTTGCGCCTAATGCGGGCGCTGTGGCAACGCCTACCCCGGCTACGACAGCCACAGCGACCGCGGGAACGGTCGGCGGCGGCACGAACGCCGGGAATGGCGAGGGAAGCGTCTTGCATTTGCAGCAACAATATGCTTCACCGACGCTGTTCGCCCAGATGAGAAGCCTTGTCGTTGACACGCAAGGCGCGAAATTCGATGTGCTGGCTGAGAGCGCCACTTCGTCGCTCAACCTGGTTGCCTTCTCGCTGAGTGGCAAGCCGCAAGCCAATTGCACATAAAAATTGCCAGAGATGTTTAGAAAGGCAGATGTGATACCGTGGCTTTTGCAGTTCATTTTCGCTCGCATACGTGCGGCGATCTCAATACAGACGCGATTGGACAATCCGTGACCCTGGCTGGTTGGGTGAACCGGCGGCGCGACCACGGCGGCCTGATCTTCCTCGATTTGCGCGATCGCTACGGCATGACGCAGATCATCTGCGACCCGGAACGCTCGCCTGAAGCTCACCGCGTCGCTTCAGAGGCGCGCGCGGAATATGTTCTCCAGGTTAAGGGAACTATCGCGGCCCGTCTGCCGGGTACGGAAAATCCGAAGCTCAGTACCGGCGCGATTGAAGTCATTGCCGAACGCATTGACATCCTCAATCCCTCGCGCACGACGCCCTTTCCCATCAGTGACGCTATCTCGGTGGACGAGTCGCTGCGCCTCAAGTATCGCTATCTTGATCTGCGCCGCCCAGCGCTGCGCGATAACATCATTTTGCGCCACCGCGTCGTCAAAGAAATTCGCGATTATCTCGACGAGCGCGGCTTTCTGGAGATCGAGACGCCTATACTCATGAAAAGCACGCCGGAGGGCGCGCGCGACTATCTCGTCCCCAGCCGCCTCTACGCGGGCGAGTTTTATGCCCTGCCGCAATCCCCGCAGCAGCTCAAGCAGTTGCTCATGGTTGGCGGCATGGATCGCTACTTCCAGATCGCGCGCTGCTTCCGCGACGAGGATCAGCGTGCCGACCGCCAGCCGGAATTTACGCAGCTCGACGTGGAAATGGCCTTCGTGGACGAGGATGATGTCATGTCGCTGATCGAAAATTTGCTGGTCCAGCTTATCGAAAAAGCGACGACGAAATACATCAAACGGCGCCCGTTTCCGCGCCTGAGCTACTGGGATGTCATGGATCGTTACGGCACAGATCATCCTGACCTGCGCTTCGATTTGCCGCTCGTGGAGATCAGCGATCTGGCACAGGCTGGCACGTTTGGCGTTTTCCAGAGCGCGCTGGCTGCCAATGGCATCGTCAAGGGTGTGCGCGTGCCGGGCGCGGGCCATTACAGCCGCAAAGAGGTTGAGGCACTGACCGAGTTTGCCCGCGTGCTGGGCGCGAAGGGACTGGTTTCGCTCGCTATCAGCGCGGCAGGCGAGATCAAATCGCCGCTCACAAAGTTTATGTCTGCCGACGAGGTGCAGGCCATCATCACGCGCCTCGAGGGGCAGCCCGGCGATCTGCTGCTCTTCATGGCAGACAGCGCGAAAGCCTGCAATGATGTCCTCTTTCGCCTGCGCGTCAGGCTGGCCGAGCAGTTGCAGTTGATCGATCCCGCTGAGATGGCGCTGTGCTGGGTCGTCGATTTCCCGCTCCTGCACTACGACGAGGAGGAGCAGCGCTACGACGCCGAACACAATCCCTTCTCCGGCATGGACGAGGCACACGTTAGTCGCCTCGACAGCGACCCGCTCAACATTCGCGCCAAACAGTACGACATCATCTGCAACGGCTACGAAATCGGCGGCGGCAGCGTGCGTATCAACGTCGCCGAACTCCAGCACAAAGTCTTCTCGCTGATGAAGTTAGACGATGAGCAGATCAAAGAGCAATTCGGCCATATGCTCGAAGCTTTCGAGTATGGCGCGCCTCCCCACGGCGGGATCGCTCTCGGCATCGACCGCCTGGTGATGCTTTTCGCAGACGTCAGCAACATCCGCGAAGTCATTGCCTTCCCAAAGACGCAGGCCGCGCAAGATCTGTTGATGGGCGCGCCCTCGCCCGTGGACGAGAAACAACTGAAAGAACTGCACTTGCGGCTCAGGTAGTAAAGCCAGCCGTTCACTGGCAAGAGCAAGAACACACTTGAGACGATTCAATTTGTCTATGGCCGCGGCTTCCTTGAGGCTCATTTGGATGCGACAGTATACTAAGATTTAGAGATGTCTCTTAGTAAAACACATTGTCTAGCGACCATGAAAAACAGACATTGGTTCGATATCCGGTTGGGTGGATGGAAGGAGTAACTATGGCATCGATGAATCATGCACAAGCTAATTCTGGTTCAGCGGTCTCTGTAAGCGTGCTGAATCGCCAGGGTGTTCTCGGTAATGCGGGTGTGGGTGTGGGTGT
>DATLSW010000332.1:0-12959 GCA_035533955.1 Ktedonobacteraceae bacterium
GAGACAAGCTTGTCTCGCCACTTCGATCAATAGGGGGGAAGAAAGAAGGTGTCTTATGGCGCTGCGTTTTTAGCGGGACAGGTAATATTCACCTGACGCGCGTTCTTGTCGAACGCGAAGCTACAGGTCTGACCGTTAATCTGAGTCGTTCCCGTGCATCCCTGTATGAGCGCGCCGTTGATCGAACAGCTAACCGGTATGTTGACATTCGTACCGTTAATGTTGGCCGAGATGGCAACACCGTTGTGGTCCAATTTCACCGAGACTGGATCGACCTGACCGGTGAGTTTCAGACAGTTGAGATTCGTGTAAGTGGCGGCGAATCGCTGAGCCAGAAAAGTGAAAAGCGAGTTTGCCATCGCGGCGTCCGGCGTCGCGAATACTTTCGTAAGATGGGAGTCAAGCAAGAGGCGCTGTGGCCCGACAGCCAGCAAGTTTGTGCAATAGGTGCGCGTACTGGCGTCTCGCAGATTGGCGGCAGGCGCTTGATCGACGCCAGCGCGGTAGGCATTGACCTTTTGTAAGCTGGGATTGCCATTGACCAGCACCATCGGATCGCCTGCTGGCACGAGCGCCACCGGCTGCGCTTGATGCGCTGCTGCCTGCAACTCGTCGAGCGGCAGGCCGGTCGCCTGCTGTCCCGGATCGGCCAGGTTGGCAACCATCCACGGCGTGCAGCCGAGCGCCGGATCGACAAAATCGTCGAGCAGGCCGTTGTCACTGCCGTTGAAAAGCTTTGTCGCACCGGGCAAATTCGAGAGATTGGCCTGGGTCATTTGCGCCATTTGCCCCTGAGCCGTCACGAGGTACATAGTCGTTACGTTATCGCTCTGATCCTGGTCAACCAACGAGAAATCGCGTACTGTTGGACAGGGCAGGCCGTCTTTTGCTTTGCCGAGGGCAGGGGGGACAAGCTTTTTGGCCTGGATCGCATTATTCGCAGCCTCGAAAAATGCCGGGGCATTACAGTATGACACCTGGCCGAAAATCGAAGCGCCTATGCCATCGACGCAGTGTCCCTCGTGGAGGCTACCATTGGTGTCTTGCAGTGCCAGGTTATTGCCGTTGAAGCCAACCCAGATGCCAACTACGGCGTTGGCTGGTAATGTTGGCGCGACTGGCTTGACGGCAGGCGTCGTTCCCTGATCGATCACTAGCGGATCATAGATAGAAATCGTTCCTGTGGCGGGATCAATAGCGGCAGCCTGCACAAAAGCCGATTGATTGGCATTCGCCTCGTTACACGGCCCGTTGGCTGCATCGGTGGCAACCAGTTGATAGGGCGTCGCTAGACCCTGGGCTGAGAGCGGGTGAGATGGCACAACCAGCGTGCAGTTCTGATTTACCGTCGCCGCGTGAGACGCCAGCTTCGGCACAATAAATATGACCGCGACGACCGCTCCCAAAATAGCAGGCACAACCAGAGCGGTGATGATCAACAGCAGGGGTTTTCTCTGCTGGCTCCCCCGATAGTGAACGCTTGAAAGTTTCCTACGCATCGACTTCATCTCCTTGTCGTCACACACTTTCTATAAGTGCGATGAACAGCTCGCTAACATGCTAACCAGATATAATCATGTCTGGTTGAGAATACTTCACCCGCCAACCAGATCGCAATCCGTGTGCCGATTGGTGATGCAATGGATCGCTTTGAAATTTTTTGACACACCCTTCGCTTAGGATTTTACGACATGCGCATAGACAGCTATGAATAAATGGCCTTTTCATTGGTAGGAAAGTACCGGGGTGTGGTTGAGGAATGGTTAAGATTACCGGTTGTGGTAGCGAAAGTGAGTACATATTCGGGCCAGTTTGTCCTTTTTTGATGATAGAGGCACAAGGTGTTGTGTCCGCGGCTGGCTAAGCAAAATGCAGAGCATTCTTGCTATAAATATGCTATACTTGATTCACATGCCAGTCTCGATCAGTCAGACGAGGAGGAGCTTCATGGAGCAACAGCCAAGAACTCGCAATGATGAATTTACCCACCAGTTCACTTCCATCCTGCTTGAGCATTGGTCGGATATTCTCCAGATCATTGGGCGTCAATCGCCGCGGCTAGCAGCGCTGCTAGAGGTAGCTGCGCCGTCTGGCCTGAAACGCGCCAATGGGGTCTGGCATATCCAGGTAGCCACGAAACTCGTAGTGCAACATGATAAATTGCGCCAGCCGCGCGACAACGAAATTGTGGCCCAGGCAATACGCTTGTGGGCGCACACGGCGGCGGAATTCAAGCTGCCGCGCGTAATGATCAGTTTTGATTCGTAATTGCCTGTAACACACAACACACGCTATTTGTAACTTTGGCTCTGCGCTCTTAGGAGGTTGTTTTTGTTTCGTGTGCCAGTTGAAGCAAAGCGGCGGTGATTAATCCCGCGATTTCTGAAAAACCGATCAAGTAGGACGCCGATTATTGTCTCAATAATAGAGCGAAGCGCGAGCTGCCTGGTATAATCCGTCATCTTAGCGGATCGATTGTTCGCGATGGCTGGCCGGATTTTCGCGCTCCTGGTAATACCGTTCCTCGTATGCCTCGATCACCCAGCGGCAAATCTCGTGGGGATCGTCTGATAGGCGCAATAAGGCCACGTCATCGGGCGATACTTTCCCTGAGCCGAGCATAGCTTCGCGAATCCAGTCGATCAGGCCGCTCCAAAACTTCGTGCCGTAGAGGATGACGGGGAAATGTTCCACTTTTTTGGTCTGAATGAGCGTCAGCGCCTCGAATAGCTCATCCATGGTGCCGAAGCCGCCGGGGAAAATGATGAAGGCGTTGGCGTACTTGACAAACATGGTTTTGCGCACAAAGAAGTAGCGGAAGTCGAGGGAGACGTCCAGATAGGGATTGGATTTTTGCTCAAAGGGCAGCTCGATATTGCAGCCAACCGAGACGTTTTCGCCTTCCTGCGCCCCTTGATTCGCCGCTTCCATCACACCGGGGCCGCCGCCGGTGATAATGCCAAAACCGGCTCTTGCCAGCAAGCGAGCTGTTTCTATAGCCACCGTGTAGACAGGATCGTCTGGTTTGATGCGCGCCGAGCCGAAGAACGCCACCGATGGCGGAATATGCGAAAGCGTATCAAAGCCCTCAACAAATTCGCTCATGATGCGGAAGACGCGCCAGGGATCGGTGATGGTAAAATCAAAGTTGACGGCGCGCTCAATGGCGTGTTCCGCCTCTTTGATGCGTTCCGGCGGGATAGGCTCTGATACTTTAATGAGCGGCTGCATGGGACGTTGGAGGAATCGCTCGTCTTCGGTGACTTTCTCACCACCGCCATTTTGACGATACGCCGCGCTATATCTTCCATTCTTGCGGTTGTTATTACGACTCATCTTCTTCATTTATATTCTCACTGTCTGTTGCTGGTTTATTCCCGGAACTGGCTCGCCGCTTGAGTATGATGGTGCTGAGCGGCGGTAAGGTTAAAACAATTGAGTGTGGGCAGGACTGCCAGTACAGCGGCTCGCTGCTCATTGGCCGCGTATTTTCGACGCCGCTTCCACCAAAGCGCGCGGCGTCGCTATTGACCAGTTCGTCATAGATTCCCTCGTCCGGTACGCCCAGACGATAGCCATATCTGGGAATGGGCGTAAAGTTACAGACGAAAACCAGCGTATCATCCTCGTTGGTCGCGCGCCGTAGAAATGAAGCGACACTATTATCTGAGTCGTGTGGATCGATCCACGAAAACCCCTGCGGGTCATAATCAAGGATACTGAGCGCTGGCTCTTGCCGGTAGAGCGTGTTCAACTTGCGCACAAAATCTTGCAACTGGGCATGATAGGGAGAGCTTGACGGGGCGAGTAAGTGCCAATCAAGGCTCTGTCCGAAGTTCCATTCGCTCCACTGGCCGAATTCACCGCCCATGAAGAGCAGTTTTTTCCCTGGGTGCCCCCACATATACCCATAAAACGCGCGCAAGCTCGCGAAACGCTGCCACAAATCGCCGGGCATCTTATTGATCAGCGATCCCTTCACATGAACGACCTCATCGTGCGAGAGTGGCAGCACAAAGTTTTCCGAATAAGCATACATCAAAGAAAACGTAATATCATTATGATGGTAACGGCGGTGAATAGGATCGAGATGCATATATTCCAGCATATCGTGCATCCAACCCATATTCCACTTAAAAGTAAATCCCAGGCCGCCGACATAAGTGGGGCGCGTGACTAGCGGCCAGGAGGTGGATTCTTCGGCAATGGTCACGGCTCCTGGCTGTTCCGCGTAGACGGCCTCGTTCATCTGGCGCAGGAAATTCACCGCTTCCAGATGTTCGCGCCCTCCATACTGGTTGCCAACCCATTCCCCCGGCTTGCGCAGATAGTCCAGGTAGAGCATGGAGGCGACCGCGTCCACGCGCAGGCCGTCGATATGATATTCTTTCATCCAGAACAGCGCATTCGCGATCAAGAAATTGCGCACTTCGCTGCGACCATAATCGAAGACGTAGGTTCCCCATTCTTTATGCTCGCCCTTGCGTGAATCAGCATACTCATAGAGATGCGTGCCATCGAAGTAGCTCAGCGCGTGGCCGTCTTTGGGGAAATGTCCCGGAACCCAGTCCAGATAGACGCCTATACCTTGCTGGTGCATGTAGTCAACAAAGTACTGGAAATCAGCCGGAAGGCCAAAACGACTGGTGGGCGCGTAATAGCCTGTGACCTGGTAGCCCCACGAACCATCAAAAGGATATTCCATGACGGGCATCAGCTCGATATGTGTGAAACCCATCTCTTTGACGTAAGGAGCCAGCGTGTGGGCCAGCTCGCGATAGGTCTGAAAGCGATCTTCTTCGGGGTTGCCCTCTTGATGGCGCTCTGGAATATGCCGCCATGAACCTGGATGTACTTCATAAATGGCAATGGGAGCCTTCAGATGATCGCGCTGGCTGCGCTCTTGCATCCACGCGCCGTCGCCCCATTCGTGCGCGTGAATGTCCGCGACAATCGAGGCTGTCTGCGGGCGTAGTTCAAAGGCAAAGCCATATGGGTCACTCTTATCGACCTTATAGTTGTTGTGGCGTGAGTATATGGCATACTTGTAGGTTTGTCCCACCTGCATCCCCGGCACAAAACATTCCCATACGCCTAGCTCCTCGTGCCGCAGGTGCATAGGATTGGCAGCGCGTATCCACTCGTTGAAGTCGCCAATCACCGATACGCTGAGCGCGTTGGGCGCCCATACCGCGAAATGAACGCCGCTTACGCCGCCCACCACACGCGGATGCGCTCCCATTTTCTCATAAATACGGTTATCTTTTCCCTGACCAAACAGATAGAGATCATACTCGCTGAACACCGATGGCACGTTGGGTGCAATCATCACGGTGTTGTCTGCTTTCTCGTTATGCTCTGGTGATATCGTCATAGGACTTCCCTTTTCCACGATCGCTCTGCTGCGCTGGTATGGAGTATTTATACTTATATACTAAGTCAACATGATGCTGAATTCAACCGCTTCTTCTACGCGCCGCAAAGGAGGGCGACGAGAGAAACGGCTGCATACCTCGCGTAGATAATATTACCACGGCTGTACAGATGTGCGATATAATAGCGAAGACAGCCAGAGGAAAACAGCGAGCCAGGTCATCCTGGCGAGAATGGATTATTTTATCTTGAAGAGGAGAACCTGAGTTTATGAAACGTGTTACGTCTCTATTTCTTGCTGCCTGCGTGTGCTTCCTGGCGCTGATTACTGCCGCTTGCGGCACAACACCGGGGAATAGCGCCAGCAGCAACAGGCATACTGGCTCGACGGCCCTACCATCTTACGCGGCTAGCAACGGGCCACGAGCTGCTTCGACAGTGATCGTCGTGGGTAATAGCGGCCTGCCCATCCGAGTGGCCCGTTTGATTGTGAATGGCAAACCTGAGATGGCGCTTACCAATAATCAGGGCATGACACTGTACTATGACATTGAAGACACACCCACCAAAGTCTGCACCGATAGCTGCGCGTGGGACTGGCCGCCGCTGCTTGGGCCGAACGGCGCGCCAACCAGCGTACAGCCATTACCGGGCAAGCTGGGCATCCTGATTGATACTAATGGCAGGCAAGTGACCTATAACGGTCATCCCCTCTACCTCTTTGCCGTCGATTCGGGTCCACATCAGACGACCGGCGAAGGAGAAGAGGGAGATTGGCATGTCGCTACCATCACGTTAACCTGCCACTATCGCAGCTTATGTTCATAGCCTGTATTTGCAAAAACGCGCAGGTACGCTACAATAGAATTTACAACGTTGTATGATCGTGCAGAGAAAAGGAAGGAACAATGGCTATTGATATAGCGCGCATGAAGCAGCGGCTCGAGGCCAAACGTGTTGAACTGGTACGCAATATGACTGGACTCACTGAAGCTCATCCAGAACCGGAGGGATCAATTGATCTGAACGAAGGGCCGCGCGATCTTGAAGATCGATCTATCGATGTCCAGGAGACCCAGCAGGAGAAGGAAATTCTGGATAACGAACAGGATTTACTTAACCAGGTCAATGCCGCGCTACAACGGATTGAGCAAGGAACCTATGGCATTTGCGAGAATTGCGGCCAACCTATCAACGAAAAGCGCCTGGAGGCGCTGCCCTGGGCCTCGCTTTGCCTTAAATGCCAGGTAGAACAGAGCAATTCCTGACAACGCCAGGACAACTATTGCCGGGCGGCGTGAGTCCTATCCCGGCAATACAGCCATAACAAGAAACTCCCTCTTTTCAAGATGCGTAAGATCGAGTACAATACATTCACGAAATGCAAGGAAAGGAAACGGTAGGAAACATCGTGGCAATTAGACGCGCGCGTCTCTTTGATGCCCTGGCTCTGCTGGTGGCGATTATCATAATCATGCTGGATCAAGTGACGAAGGCGCTTATCGTCGCGAATCTTAGTCCGCCTGAGAGCAAGGCTCCCATTCCCATTCTGGGAAATTATCTCAGCATCTACTATATCCAGAACTCCGGGGCCGCGTTCAGCCTGTTCGCGAATAATGCCGTCTTGATCGTCTTTATCGCGATCGCGCTCTGCATTATTGTGTATCTGTATGTTAGAATGCTCAATAGCGGCCCGATGGGCTACAAACTCATTTTTGGCATGATCATCGGCGGAGCGTTGGGCAATCTCATCGATAGAGCGCTGCACGCGGGCTATGTCGTAGACTTCATCTTTTTCCAGATTCCACAAATTGGCTATCGCTTCGCGATTTTCAACTTTGCTGATGCCTCCATTTCCGTGGGCGTGGTTCTCTTGTTGTTCTTCGTCCTGGCCGGTGGACTGCGGCAGACGAGGAAAACCGCCGATCAACCTGAGCCACCGGAACAGGGAAATGCCGTCCCTGCTGCTCCAGTAGACGCGGAAAAAGCTTCGCTATCATCTGAAAGCAGTAACTCATTCCAGCCTACCAAACAAGATGTATAATCCCGAAGCGTTGTCTTCAGCGCAAGCCCAGGTGTACGTTGTGTCGGAGGAACAGGCAGGCCAGCGGCTGGATCACTTCCTGGTCGCCGCATTGGATGGCATATCTCGGACTGCTGTCCAACGCATGATTTCCGCTGGGCAGGCGCTGGTCAATGGACGCGCGAGTAAAGCTGGCTACTTGCTCAGAAGCGGCGATACCGTCGCAATCTCCGCGCTGCAAAGCGAGCGACATGCACCAGAAATACAACCTCAACCAACTCCACTGGCTATTGTGTACGAAGACCAGGATTTGCTCGTCGTCAATAAACCTGCTGGTATGGTGGTTCATCCTGCTCGCGGCCACTTCGGCGATACGCTGCTGGACATGCTGCTGGCTCGCTATCCCGAAATGGGGCAGTTTGGAGATAGTGAACGCCCTGGGATCGTGCATCGACTGGATAAAGATACTTCTGGCTTACTCATCGTTGCCAAAAACATGCGCGCGCAGGCGGCCCTGGTCGAGCAGATGAAACAACATGCCATCATCAAACGCTACCTCGCTCTGGTGGAAGGCGTCGTAGCTCTTGATGCTGGCAGCATTGATGCGCCTATCGGACGCGACCCGCGCTACCGCCAGCAGATGGCGATTACAACAGCGAGCAGCCGCGAGGCACGCACGCATTTTCGCATCGTGCAGCGTTTCAGCCGCCACACACTGCTCCTCTTGCAACTCGAAACGGGGCGCACCCATCAGATTCGCGTCCATTTGCAGGCCATTGGCTATCCCGTCGTCGGCGATCCCGTCTATGGGCCAACCGGCAAGCATGATACTCTCCCACTGTCACGCCAGTTCTTGCACGCCTATCAGCTTGCGTTTAACCATCCGATAACCGGCCAACGCATTGAACTTGAGGCTCCCTTGCCAAAAGATTTAGAACAAATACTCCAAAATTCTTCCTTATAGTACCTTGAAAATCTGGCCCGAACGGTTTATAATATGCTTGGCGACAAGATATTGATGCCAGATAACGAACATCTTCCTTCCGTAACGTAGGCAGTCTAACCATCACGTCACACGTTTACAGACCTCACACGATCATCGGAATGGGCTATTGCTAGCCAAAAAGTTTGCTATTTCGACAAACATGCAGTACATTACGTTCTGCCTCTTTGAGGACGAAATAGAACATATGTTTTATTTGCATAGTAGGAAAGGATAGAAGCTCCTCCAGAGGAGTAAGCCATAATTCTTCACCGCTTGTCACGAGGAAACAACAGCTTGCAATCGCGAGGAAGGAGTCAGAGATATGCCAGTTTTAGAGTCAACCGACAATCACATCGTCCCCAAAAGTGTGCTGCGCCATCGCCCTATTGGAAACGGCGCCAAAGATGAGGCTGGGGCAGGCAAGCGTACAACAGGTGCCAGCGTGGTGGCGCCTATAGCACAGCGCGCTTCGCGGCAACGAACGAAGCCGGTAGAGAAAGATGCTATCGAGATCGATGAATGGGAACGCGCTACTGATGACGCTGACAATATCGTTGTGGATACGCGCGTGCCGCCGCGGAGGACAGGCGCGGCGTCCGCATCCAGGACATTACCCAGGACGCCCTTGCCGCGTCCCGCGCGGAGGAATAGCAAAGCACCATCGCGGCGGATGCATCCTCTGCTTTATCTTGGCCTGGGCATGTTGTGTATGCTGGCCTTGTGGACGCTCGTCATGGCGATCTCTGGCTGGCTCGGAACGACGCTCGATACGCTGCGTTATGGCTACCCGCGCACATTTCAGACGGAGCAGTTTGTTGGGCATAATGAATCAAATGGGGTTCCCAGCCATTTTATCGCGATCAACCTGCATGGCCGTATCGAAATTATCGAATTCCCTGGCGGAGATGCCTCACACGCTCGTGTCTACGAGGGACCACAACTGTATACAGCAAATGCTGATCTGGTGCCGGTGACGCTCAAGTTCGAGGATGTCAATGGCGATCATAAGCTCGACATGCTCGTTTGCTTCCAGGGTTCGCAGTTTGTCTATATCAACGCTCAGGGGCAATTCGTTCCGCTTCAGGAGAACCAACGCGCCAGGGTGGACCAGTTCTTGCAGCGTCCCGGTATGTCGTGTTGACGCGATTGGGTTCTCCCATCACGCTCCTTTGAGTGCTGCATATGCAGCTCACCTGGCGCGATGGGAGAGAACCGGCGAAAGATGGATGGGGCGAGCGTTTACGCTCTCGCCCCATTTTTTGTGGTCTTGTTCATGAGATGGGTTGCTTTGGAAGTTATCTCGTGCTTTGCAGCGGCGGCCTTTGCCTGGGCAGCCTGCGAGAGAACTGCGCCTACTGAGAAGCCGACGCGCTTGCGCGCGGGGATCGTGATCGGCTTTCCGCCGCGAATGGATTTCACCTTGCGAGCCGCGACGCTGCGCAGTCCCCAGGTTCCAAAGCCCATCAGGCGTACCTCGTGACCGCCGGCGATATCCTCGCGCACCACTTCGGTAAAAGCGTCAATGCACTTCGTGGTCTCTTTCAAATTGAGGCCAGCCCTGGCCGCGATCTGATGAATCAACTCATCCTTACCAATGACTGGTGAACTCTTGTCTGGTGTAACAGTTGCCATATTGATTGCAAACTCCTTTTCTGGTTGTTTCTTGAGAAGACACACTGCCTTCCTTCACAACACGATCAGCGCCCCTCACCAACGAGCGGTAAGTATCACGCTCGTAAGCGAGCGTGACAACACCATTGGAGAGCGTGCCGGGATGGTCATTCCATCCACTTCCACTATACAGAAGCCCACCAAATGGCCCGGTTGTTCGTCTCCCTGCTGCTAAAAGCCAGGTTGCTTACTTTGAGCGTTGCAATCAATCCTGTAGCATCAGTACGCATCCCGGTAAGGCAGTAAGTAAACTTGACAGGGACGGATTTCGCGATCTGCTGGAGTTGCTGGTTGATACTTTTCTCAAAGCTTGTGACAAACGCTGTAATGGGGATAGTAGAAAAAGATCCGCGCACGATGTGAAGTTGCGGGTAACACTTCTCTGCCAGGGGCTGAACCTGAACAGAAAACGGTTCGCTAATTGGTATGATACCCAGTATGCTGTAATGGTAATTCCCGCTAATGGTCATCAGATCTCCCTCAGTAAATTGAACGCGTACCTGGGAAATGCTGCCAGGAATATTTGATTGCTGCCAGCCTTGCTCGACCAGTGGAACTAAGATGGTCGAATCGACATGGATGGCGACATTGCCAGCAGGGCTGGCAGTTGATGATACAGGAAGAAGTGCATTGCTGCCTCCAATCGAGAGCAAGAAAATCAATATGACGAGTACTCCCAGTAAGAATCCGATAAAAAAGGTGAGAACCAGCCGGAGAAGGGGCCTGAGTCTGCGCCGAAATGATTGGTTCTCTGGTAGACGTCTCGTCTCGTGTACCTGGTTTTCTGGTAGGAGTTTCGTCTCGGAGGCCAGAAGCATTGGCTGAGGTTCATTGGAGCTTCTTTCTGGCCTGATTTCGTTTTGCTCATTTGACATGCATATGCTCCTGACGGCTCATAATACTGTTTTTTTCTATCGCTGGTGTTTTGCCGAGATAATCTACAGCTACTGCTTATTATAAGACATCGTAGGGCTGTAGTATAGCTACTCTCGCGCTGGCTGGTTATCTTCCGAAAGATATTTGAAGCGATCCTCCAGCAGTTTCGCGCCCGGATCGGCGCTGCCCATCAGTTCGCGTAAATAGATATCCGTGGTTGCGATGTTGCTATGACGTAAAAGATGTTGTATTTCACGAACGTCGGAACCGGCGGCGTAGCGCTGCGTGGCGGCTGTATGACGCAGCGAGTGAATGGAGAGACGCTGTGCGTCAATTCCGGCCAGCTTCGCGTAGGTTTTTAGGGCATAGGCGATGGCATGGCTGGTGAGCGGCGTATGATCGTCGAGAGGCAGCGAGACCCCGCGCTTGCCGCCACCCTGTTGCGGGCCAATCGCTGTGAAGAGCGGATCATCCGGCTTTATCGCCTGCATCCGGCGCGCGGCGACCAGGTAACGATCAATCGCCACTTTGGCCGGGCCGGGCAGCTCGGCAATGTCCTCTTGTCCGCCTTTGCCTTTGCCATGAAAGTGATAGCGCCACCCCTGCCGCCGTTTACCGCCTGGTTCGACAATCACACCCTGCTCAATGTCGCCCCAACGCAGACGGGCGATCTCCTCGCGGCGGCGCGCTGTCCAGAAATAGAGCAGGAAAATGGCCCGGTCGCGCAAACCTTTCACGGTATCCGTGGGGATCGCGGCAAAAAAACGGTCAAGCTCCTCGTCCGAGAGGGCGCGATAGACGCGATCTGGGCGTCCCTGGCGAATGCCGAGCGTTGGACTGGGCGTGCGCAGCAGCGTTTGTGGGCGACCATCGGGGTCGGCAATCGTGAACGTGGCGGCGAAGCGATAAAATGAAGCAATAATCGATAGCCGTTGATTGATAGTCGCAGTTGTTGGCGGCGCGCCAGGGTTCCGTGGGGAGGTGGAGGGGTGATGCATGAAGTATTCGACGTCCTCGCGTGTATAATCGGCGGGATGTTTGGGCGGGCCGCCTTGCGCGCTGCCGGTAAAGAACGTGATCAAAGTATGACGATACGCCTCAACGCTTTTTACGCTGTGGCTGCGATCATACAACTGCCGCAGGAACTGTGCCATGCAGCGTTCCCACGGCGGCGCATCGGTGTCGCTGCGCGGCGTCCACGTCGTGGGTTCAGGCGTCTCGTAAAGCGAGACGGTAAAGGGAGTATGATATTCTTGCATCTTTATCCGCGCTTTATATTTCTTATAGTCATACTAACCGACACACATCGTTCAGAGGAGAAATAGCACGCGGTCAGGTTGCTGAACGATAATCTCCCTGGATAGTTGTCAGCTCAAGCCGATTCCCGAAGGGGTCCAGGCAAAAGAAACGTGGTCGATTGGGTATCGGCTCTGCCGGTATAATTGTCACGCCTGCCTCGGTCAATCTGCGCCGATACTCCTCCAGGTCATCAACCACGAGGCAGATATGCCGCTGGTCTGTGCCATCAAGTAGGCGCAGATCGGGAAGAAAATGGAGTTCCATTTCTGCTTCTCCAGCAGCGAACCAGACGAGATTGAGATGCGCCAGAGATTGCGGGGGCTGTTTTTCCTCCAATCCAAGGATAGCTCCATAGAACGCGCGCACAGACTCCTGCGCGCCAACTGGAATCACCATAGAAGCGTGTTGTAATCGTGGCCGTAACATCATGAAACCTCCTGGTATATGACTATACGTAACGCTCACTCTAACTTCCATTAGCGTAAGCGTAACTCTAAGCAAATTATACGGCGATCCGGCGTTTCTGTCAATACCGATAGTCTCCGCCACTATCGGTAATATGCATAATGACTGTTGATATCGGTATAGCACAATTCAGAAAAAACTTTTGTCCAGTACTTCCACTTTTTTTGTTGTTGAAAGAGGACACTCCGATTGACTTTGGCAAAGAGCAGCACCTGTTGGTTTCGGAAGCAATGAAAAGAGGAGCATATTGACTCTTTTTCCCCATCA
>DATLSW010000333.1:0-14823 GCA_035533955.1 Ktedonobacteraceae bacterium
GCCGATCTTGCTGGTGGCGAACTGGGTGATGCACCACTCGGCGCGGTTGGGCGACCAGATGCCGACGCGCTGCCCTTTGTGCAGTCCCAGGCTCATCAGCCCCTTCGCGCATTGATCGACTTGCGCCTGTAGCTCGCGATAGGTCAGGCGGATCTGCTGCTGGCGTGAAATAAGGGCGGGATGATCAGGATACGTCGCGGCGGTTTGATCGAATAAATCGCCGATGGTCAGACCGAGCAGGGGAACATCGCTGACGCCGCTGGCGTAGCTCCAGCGCCGCTCGGCGGGCGCGGACTCGTTTGCTTGAGTGTTCATGTGAAAGATGCCTCCTCGCTGTGAGATCGTTCTTATTACGAGTTAAGCGTAACAAAAGTTCAGGCAAAAAGCAAGGAAGAAAGAGCATAACACTGCTGCGCACATTCAGCCGAATGTGCGCAGCAGCGTTATGCTCTTTCTTCTTTATTATTGCAACAGGAAGCTATCGGCCAGCGGACTGCGCGAGTTGCCATTGTCGCGCTTCTCGCCGTTCAGGTTTACCGTCTGCTGCGACCCTGTGGGGCGGCCATTGGGGCTATACGTCGCATTGGCTGCCGCTTGCTGCGGGCTGGTCTGAGCAGCCTGCAAGCTCTGAAGGCTCTGCAACGCCGCCTGCGACGACGAGGTGAGCGCGGAATTCGTAGCGCTGCCGTCCGTTGCCAGTTGGATGGTCTTGCCTTCGATGACCACGGCAATGCCACTGCCGCGCCGCAAATCGGCCAGTTGGCGGCGCAATTCGCGGTTCTCGGCCTCCAGAGCATCCATCAATTTCTTCTGTTCAAGCAGCATCTGCGCGATGCCTTCAAAGCCTGCGCTCGCGGTGCGATCCATAATCGAAGCCTCCTGCATTCTCTTCGTACTCAACAACTCTAAAACAAAATCTCCCATCATAATGCCACTCCTGTCCTCCCAACCCTCGTATTTACCGCAATAACGGTACAATCCGATCCCAAATGGCTGCCGCAACGCCCTGTTTGGGCATTACAGGCAAGTCTTCCATCCCACCTGTAGCATGAAAGATTAGAACTTTATTGGTCTCTGTCCCAAAACCGCTGTCAGAGCGACTCACGTCATTCGCAACGAGCAAGTCCAGGCGTTTTGCCGCCAGTTTGCTTTGGGCATTCGATACGAGGTCGTTGGTCTCTGCGGCAAAACCAACGCGTATAAGGCGTCTTTGCCGCGTCTCCTCAGTCCCTTGCGCCTCGCTGCTGGCTTCAGCAGCGGCAAGCTCACCCAGAATATCCGGATTACGCGCGAGGCGCAAGGTAAATCCGCCCTGTGCATCAAACGTAATTCCTTGTTCCGCCTTACCCTCTTTCTTCAGCTTGCGCGCGGCGGGCGCGGCAGGCCGGAAATCGGCAACGGCCGCGCTCATCAGCAGCACATCCGCGTCCAGAGTTGCCCCGCGCACGGCCTCTCGCATCTCCAGGGTCGTCTCAACCGCGTGTAACTCAACGCCATACGGCGCGGCCAACGCGACCGGCCCGCTGATCAAGATCACCCGCGCCCCCCTATCCCGTGCTTCCGTTGCCAGGGCAAAGCCCATCTTTCCTGATGAACGATTCCCCACGTAGCGTACCGGGTCAATTGGCTCTCGCGTCCCCCCAGCAGTCACAACCACGGTACGGCCGGCGAGATCACCAGTGCGTCCCAGCGCCTGGCTGATCGCGCCCAGCAGAACCGCCGTTTCCGGCAGCCTGCCGGGGCCAATCGCTCCCGACGCCAGGTGTCCTACTGCAGGTTCGACGATGTGCGCCCCACGCTCGCGCAAAAGCGCCAGGTTCGCTTGCGTCGCCGGGTGGGTATACATATCACGGTACATCGCCGGGGCCAGCACAAGTGGAGCCTTCGTGGCTAACGCGACCGCCGTCAGCATATTGTCGGCTATCCCATGCGCCAGCTTCGCGATAGTATTCGCTGTGGCCGGCACAATTGCCAACACCTCTGCCTCCTCCGCCAGCACGATATGCCTCTCCGCCGCCTGTCCCGAAGCCTCCCACAGGTCAGTGTACGCTGGCCGGTGGCTCACGGTCGCGAACGTCAGCGGTCGCACGAAATCTTCCGCGTGTCCTGTCAGGATCACATCCACCAGCGCCCCGGCCTGCTGTAGCTTGCTCACCAGGTCAACGGCTTTGTACGACGCGATTCCTCCACAGATTCCGACGACGATACGCCTGTTCAGTAACACCGTTCGCCTGCCTGTTCTCTTTCTCGGACTACCGCTACGAGAACATCATCAACCATAACATACCCGCCTCAACACGCGCAAGGAATATGCCAGGAAGTACCATGACTATTTTGATGTCCTGGTACTCTGTAAAGTACAACGTATCACGCGCGCTTTTCGGATGATATATCCCCCCAATGTGCTATCCTTGATGAATCGTGACATTGCCGGTACTCACATCCAGCGTCAATACCGCCGTCGGCTGCTGCCCGCCGTTGGAGAGCAGCGGGCCATAGTAACTGGCGCCGCCGGCTGATTTCGTTACCGAAATGGGGAAATCGCTGCTGATTTTGCCGAGGTTGGTGTTGGCGTCGAGCGTCACATTGGTATTCGCAGGCAGGGTCGCGGTGATGTTGCCCGTCTCGCTCTGTAGCTTATACAGCGGCGATGTATTGCCCGCCGCCGGTGTGGTATTGATGGAGCCGCTAAAGATCACATTCCCAGAGTTTGTCTGCACATGGGAACCATCATCCAGCGTGGCCTGATTCACCGTCACGTTGCCGAACTGATCGGTCAGATTCAGCAAGCCGCTCGCGCCCGTCACAGCGATATTACCAATGGATACAGTGGCGCTGAGCGCGAAGGGCGGGGTAGCAGCAGCAGGAAAAGCGCTCTGCGGCAGCGTCAGCGTTAGATCGATGGCGTCGTTATGCTGACTGAAGACATTCTGTGAAGGCACATTGGCTTTCACAGTCAGAGCCGTGTTCCCCAGCGACGACGTCTGAACCGTCATCTTGCTGAACTCTGTATGCGCGGCGGCGCTGCTCGTCGCCTTCACGCGCTTCACATAAGTCAGCGTCGGCGCGGTCGCACTGGCATCAACGGTCACGGTGACGTTACCGACCGCGTCGTTGATCTGGAGCAGCGACAGTGTGGTGAACGTCAAGGGAACCGTACCTGATTGGGTATAGTTCGTAGTTGCAATACTGCCGGGCAGACCTGGTAGATTACCGCCCGTCGCGCTGCGCAGGGCAATGTAAAGCGCGATGCCGCCCGCCAGCAAGAGGACAACGATACCGCCCGCGCATCCCAGCAGAAGCCACGGCCAGGCACGACGCTGCTTGCGACGGCGCGGCGGCCGCGCACCCTCACCGTTATCCCGCTCCCTTTGTGGCGGACGCGGCGCGCGCGCCGACCGCGCCGTCGGCACGTAATATTCGTCCTGTACCAGTTCGTCATCCTGATCGTGGTCTCTTTGTGGCATTCGCCTGTTCATAACGCGCTGCTTGCCTCATTTTGCCTGAACTTGTTCATTTTCATATCATCGTTTTTCATTTTACCATATCGCGTATGGGCATGGGCTTGCCCCACCCTGGTCAACAATGATATCTAGCGATAGGGCAGGGCAAGCCCACGCCACTACGCAAGGCCCGGACACAGAAAAGGCACCCATCGAGATCGCGATGAATGCCTTTCGTAAACCGAAGCGACTGTTAGGTAGTGACCCTAACGGTCAGATGCGCTTTGGGGTTGGTGCCGGGGATGGTGTAGAGGTATTTCCCAGGGCCGCCATAGAAGAAGGAGTTTACCTGCCCTGGCGCGGAACTGAAGAAGAAAGTGCCATTGAGGTAAACAGCAATCGTCTGGTTGGAGGCGTTGGTAAGCGTATTGCATGACTGCCCCTGAACCTGCTTGCAATGAAGCTTGTTCGGCTTGAAGGCTACTTTGCCATGCGAGTTGGTCTGCATGTTCGAGTTCGGGTCCGAAGTGTTGGGGATGCTCACAACCTGCGTCGTGACCCCATGCACAGTAACAAGCGTGTTGGCGCTGGCCGTGAAGGCCATAAATGTTGCGAGCAACAGCGCTAGCAGTGTGCTGGCGATAACTAGGCGTAATGCGCGATGCCTGATCATGGGGAATCTCCTTCCAAAAATAAGGCTTCTCGAGAGTTGACACTGACTTGAACTCTATCTTCTAAAGGAAAGGCTCAGTGACAAGGTCCTTCAATGTCGGAATTTCTTCCACCGCCCAAAGCAGGTGCAGCGCGGCCCCACGTATCTTTCCCCCGAAAGATGGAGAACTAAGAACTCTCTTAGCTAAATTATACCCTGATATTACTGAAAAGTACAGGTTTTGTTGGACTGCTTTGCGAATTTGTGGTACACTCAACGTAGCCAGTAACGGCGTTTGCAGCGGAGAGCGAATAGGGCGACCGCAAGGGTCGCCCCTACTGGAAAGAATGCGCAGCGACGCTATATTCACACGCGCTGCATAATATATATAGAGGATTTCATGGAAGTTATCAGAATATCGCCCCGTGGCTATTGCTACGGAGTGGTCGATGCCCTGAACATTGCCCGGCAGGCGGCTAGAGACCCGGCGACCCCACGTCCAATTTACATCATTGGACAGATTGTCCACAATCGTCATGCTATCGAAGAACTCAGCGCGCTCGGCGTTACCACGCTGGATGGGCCGGATCGCGCGACCATCCTGGAGCAGGTACAGCAAGGAACGGTCATTTTTACCGCACACGGCGTTGCACCGCTGGTCAAGCAACGCGCGCGGGAGCGCGGTCTGCATTGCATCGATGCTACCTGTCCCGATGTGACCGTGACCCATGATCTCGTCCACGCCCTGGTAGACAAGGGCTATTATATCCTCTACATCGGGAAAAAAGGCCACCCGGAGCCGGAAGGCGTAATTGGCGAAGTGCCAGGGCATATCAGCCTGGTCGAGAACGAGACCGACGTTGATGCCCTGAACCTCGCGCCGGAACAAGCGCAGAAGTTGGCAGTCGCCACGCAGACCACGCTCTCACAGTGGGACACGCGCCGCCTCGTCCAGTACATCAAGGCGCACTATCCCACCGCCGAAGTGCATATCGAGATCTGCACTGCCACGCAGACGCGCCAGGAAGCCGTCGTGGCGCAGGCGAAAGACGCGGATCTGACCATCGTCGTCGGCGACCCGCGCAGCAACAACACTAACCGCCTCGTCCAGGTCTCGGAAGAGTTGGCCGACGTGCCTGCTGTGCGCATCGAAGACCTCTCCCAGCTCGATACAGGCTGGCTCAAGGGCAAACAGCGCGTCGCTGTGACCGCTGGAGCCTCCACGCCAAGCCAGATCACGCGCGCCGTCATCCGCTTCCTCGAAACATACCAGCCAGAAACGTAAGTCCTCAATCAAAGTGAAGGTGTCGTATATGCAGACGTTGAAACAGAACCTCGTAGATTGTTCTCCCGAACAGCTTGAAGCTATTTTTCACCTCTGGGGCATGAGCGGCCTCGACAAAAAGAATAAACTACAACAGCGCTTTGATCTCTTGCTCAAGCGCGTCAAGGAACTAATCGCCGCCCGTTTCGTCTGGGAATATCTGACACAGGACGAGCGCGTGATCCTGTACCGCATTCTCGCTCCAGCGTCGCGCGGCGGCGCCAGGCGTGATGTTACGCTCAGAAAAATCGGCCTTTCCGAGAAAAATTTCGAGGCCGCCGTCACTTCGCTAAAACACAGGCTGCTGCTCTGGGAAGACACGGCCAAAATCCGCAACGAACGCTACCTCTCCGGTAATAGAAAGAGTACGACATCCTACGAAGAGGTTAACCTGCTGCACCCCTATGCCGAGAGTATGGACGCGCTTTACGCGAGCGGCCGAGAACTCTTGTCGGAAAAAGGCGACCGATCGCAAACGACGTTCGACAAAATACTGGCAACGTTCACGTACCAGGAACTTGCCAGCCTCGGCAAACAAAGCTACGACGTCAATCCTGGCGATTACTACTCCGTCGTCGAGCTGCGCGAAATCATCCAGGATCAACTGGCGTATCCGCAGAGCGCCTATGAGATACTGACAAAGCTCAATGCCGCCCAGCGTGGCCTGTTCAAATGGCTTTGCGAGCAGGGTGGCAAAGTCGGCATGGATGAGGTGCGACGACACACAGGCTATGATGATACAACGCTCTCTACAATGCTGAACACGTTTGAAGAGTACCTGGTTGCCTTCGATACCTTCTCGGAGGGGCGGCGCGTGCTGTTCGTGCCATCCGATATCAAAGCAAGCCTGACAAAGGCCGCCACGGAGCCGATCTCCGAGCAGCAGCCCGCCGACCTCGTCATACTCGCGGAACCACCCCTCGCCATCCGCGACAGCATAACCTCTCTGCTCTATGACATGGCGATCATCGTCGGCGCGACCTACCAGCAAGCCATCGAGCCAACGCAGGCCGGCAACGTCCCCAAGCGCCTTGGTGCGAAAATCCAGCCGCTACTGCACGGCAAAACGCGCGTCATGTCCTATGAACACGAGGACAGATACATGGAGATGATCTTCGATATCGCGCAAGAACTGGGCGTCGTGCGCCTCTCGAATGCGCAGGTGGAGGGCATTAAGCAGCGGTACGAGCCTGCCGCGTCGCTACCCGAATGGTCACAACTGGATGTAGTGGCGCAAACTCAAAAATTGCTGGACAACTGGGTCAAGGGCTTTCGCTGGATCGACATCATGGGCATCAATTACCGGCAAACCGAGTCATTCTATTACTGGAAACCGGCCCTCGCGCGCGGCGTGATCCTGGAACATCTAAAAGGATGCGTCCCCGGCCGTTGGTATACCGTCGAGTCGCTGCTGGACATGATCTGGGAGAAGCACCCGTTCGCCGTGCGCGAGACGGTCTATATGCGCAAGCCTGACCAGCGCAAAACCGGCGCGCAGCATATCAAGTGGCGCAACGCCGACGGCGAACTCTATGTCGGGCTGCTCAATTCATCACTCTTTGAGATGGGTATCGTGCAATTGGGCTATCAACAGCCAGAGCTGCCCGACGCCAACCACCCACGCAACCCTGACGCCTTCATGATTACCCCACTGGGAGCCGCCGTCCTGGAGCTGCCCATAGCAGAAAACACCGCTCAAGCAGAAACCATACCAACCGCGCTGCCAGAGAGGAGTCGCGTGCTGGTCTTGCAGCCGAACTTTGAGATCTTGCTGCTCCATTTCGATCCGCCCACGCTTTATAGCTTGCTGCCGTTCGCCCAGGTACAGCAGGTGGAGATGGTGAGCCGCCTGGCCTTGAACCGCAATTCTGTGCTGCGCGGCATGGAAGCGGGCCTCGACATCGACGCAATGATCGCCATCCTGGAGCAGCACAGCCAGAAAGATATTCCGCAAAATGTGGCCTACACCCTGCGCGATTGGGTCAAGCTCTACAAGGACGCGCGCATCTCACAAGTCTTCATGCTCGAAGTATCCGGCGAGATTGTCGCCGACGAGCTGATCGCATCATCGAAGTTCAAAGCCTACAGGTTGCGCAAGTTGGCGCCGCGCGTGCTGGTCGCTCCCGGCGATATCAACATCCAGGATCTGCGGCGCGTCATCGAAAAAGAGGGCATCATCGCGCGCCTGAGCGGCGAGATCATTACGCCGAAGAATCGCTACTCGATGGCGAGCGCTGGCACGCTGCGATAATCTGTAGCGCCTGTTCGCGCGCATCAAGTTGGATCAGCGCCACCATTTGCTGGAAAATCGCGTGGCGCAGCAGGTTGCGCCGGAAATCAAGCTCCCCGCGCAGAGCTTCCGGCATCTGCGCAACAACCATTTCGTCGCTCAAGCGTTGATCGAGCTTGCGTAACTTCAGCCCGAAAAAGGCCAGGCGCAGCAACTCAAAACGACGTATCTGCTCGTTGGTCTCCAACGTACTGCTCGTTGGAAACCCTGGTATAGCTTCTCTCTCTGTCTTTGCCGGGCTATATATTTCTTTGCTCATACTGGGTGCCATGTGCTGTTCTCCTTTTGAATATCCCAACGAGTGAATCACATTCATATCGATATGTGTTGATGTCTCATAAAACACAGTTTACTTGCTCGAGGGGTAGAACCAATGGAGAACCGGTAAGAATATGGTTGAGAAACAAGCAAGCGACGTTGCATTTCTGTCACTGGATGCTACTACCCAAAAGGGCTACTCTCTCGTTGACCTGAATAGAGATTCGTTATCAACAGATGAGAATACAACATCTCATCGTATGATGAAAAGAGAAAGAAGGGGAACCCATGCGAAAAGTCTTATTCTTGATTGCTCTCGTACTCGCGATCGTTTTTGTGGCTGCTGCCATCTACTTCTTGATTCCAGGCATCTATCATCCATACATTTCGTTAAACGACAAGAAGGGTCTGATTTTTGTGAACGCTGCGAAGCATCCAGGCGTGATCTACAGCGCGCATCGCTTCTATGCCGGAGCGGCCTTCTTCGCCGCACTTGTGCTGGCGTTCATCGCCTTCGTATCCCGTCCGCGTGCGGAGATGGCGCGCGCGTAGAGAAATTGCAGACAAAAATCCTCGCAACCGCGAAGGTTGCGAGGATTTTTGTCTGCAATTTCTCTACATCAACTGCGTCCCCTGCGCGGTATCGCGCACTTCGTAACCCAGCACCTTCAACTGCTCGCGCAGTTCATCGGAACGCCGCCAGTTCTTCGCGGCGCGCGCCGCGTCTCGTTCCTTGACCAGCGCCAGCGCCTCCTCGCTTGCCGGGCGCGCCGCCTTTGGCTCAACCGTATCCAGACGCAAGCCCAGCACGCGATCAAAGTCCAACAGCAGGCGTACTCGCTCGGCGGGTGCGATCTTGCCGTTGCGCGCCGTTTCGCGCGTCACGCCCAGCGCCGCGGGCAAGTCCAGGTCGTCGTTGATGGCGAGATGGAACGCCTCGCGCGCCTGCTGCGCTTCCGGCGACCACGCATTCGCGCTGTGCGCGCTCGCTTCTGAGCGCGCCGCCGCCAGCAGATCGGCCAGTTCGTCGCGCAGGTTGTTCAAACCGTTCTGCGCCGCCGCGATGGACTCGTCGGTGAAGTGCAGCTTCGAGCGATAATGCGCCGTCAGCAGCAGGTAGCGATAGGCCAGCGGCTCAATACCGCGTTCTTTGAGCGTGCTGATCAGCACCACATTTCCTTTTGAGCGTGACATCTTGATATTGCTGAAGATCAAGAATTCGTTATGCACCCAGAACTGCACCGGCGGCTTGCCGCTGACGCCCTGGCTCTGCGCGATTTCGTCCTCGTGGTGCGGAAACACCAGGTCGATGCCACCGGTATGGATGTCGAATTGCTCGCCCAGGTACTTTTTCGACATGGCCGAGCATTCGATATGCCAGCCAGGGAAACCAACGCCCCACGGACTCTCCCAGTTCATCTGGCGCGTCGCTTCCCCATGTTTCCACAGGGCAAAGTCTTCGGGCGCGGCTTTATCCTCGGCAACCTCCATCTGCTGCCGTCCGTGGCCGCCTTCGCGCAACTGCTCGACGGTGTTGCCGGACAGCGCGCCATAGTCGGCAAAGCGGCTCACGTCATAATAAACATTGCCGTCCGCGACATAGGCCAGCCCCTTCGCGACAAGCTGCTCGATCATCGCCTGCATCTCCGGGATGTGATCCGTCGCTTTCGGGTTGAGCTGCGGCGGCAGGATGTTCAACTCGGCCTCGTCCTGCTTATATTGCTGCGCATAATACTCGGCAATTTCGTAGGCCGATTTCCCCGTCGCGCGCGCCTCGTGTTCCATCTTGTCTTCACCGCCTCGCTCGTCATCCTCCTCGTCATGAAGATGACCGACGTCGGTAATGTTGCGCACCAGAAAGACATCGTAGCCGTTGTATTCAAGCACGCGGCGCAGCCAGTCCGGCGTCATGAAGGCGCGGAAGTTGCCGACGTGAATATCTTTGTAAACCGTCGGGCCGCAGCTATAGATGCGCACTCGCGGCGGATCGAGCGGCGTAAACAGTTCTTTCTTGCGCGTTAATGTATTGTACAGGTACACAGGTTTCCCCGGAATGGTCGTCATGATTCTCTCATCTCCTCGTAATTCTCTGCATGTAGTTATTCATTGCGCCCTGTAACTCAGGCAATGAGACGTGTGAAGCGGGTAATGATGGCGCTGAATGGAAGTTGTCGCGAACCACGCAAAAGAAGACACGCCGCTACGTTCGCAGGGAGCCGAGCTACCTGTTCTTATTTTCCCCTGCGAACGCCGGGACAGATGCAATAATCGGTAGTGATAGAGGAATTCACCGGTAAATCAAACACAGTCAACACGCTCCCAACAAGTTTCAGATTCGTCAATTGCTCCCAGTATACCATACTTTTTTTGCGCTGTACAGAACTTTTTGCGCCTGCTCTCCATCCTCCCTACGGGGAAATCCGTCTGCCGTAGGGGCGCGGGCTTGCCGCGCCCGCAGACGCGGCATACGACCACGCGGGCGGGGCAAGCCCGCGCCCCTACAGATTCCGATCCCGTTTCCCCCAGAAGGTGGAGACCCATTTGCGCTGATGCTATTCATTTTATGATACACGCCTATTCATATAAAATATTCTTCAATATATTTGATATTTTCTATTGATTATCGTCACTTTATTAGTAGAGACACAATTATAAAAATAATCACAAGGAAAGGAAACACGTATGAACATCTGCCAGCGGAACGCCTTTGATGGCGAAGAACCTTCACCTGATCCACCTGATCCGCCTTCTCCGACACCATGGCCGGTGCCGGGGCCGGATGACCATTCAGAGTCCCCGTAAGCGAAAGGACGGCGGCTACAGTGTAGCCGCCGCTGCTGCTTGCTCTCTGACGGCGAAGTAGATGGCTTGCGGGTGATGCACCACGATAGCCGCGGTTGATTGCTCCGGCACAAACTGGTATGACTCGGTGAGGGAGACGCCGATAGCCTCTGTGACGGGCAAGAGCTGGAAAAGTTTCACATGATCGTTGAGGTCGGGGATAGCCGGATAGCCCCAACTATAGCGCCGCCCGCGCTCGCCATCCAGGCCGAGTTCCTGGCGCACGAGACGGTTGGTGTATTCGGCCAGTCCCTCGGCCATCTCGACGGACAGGCCGTGCAGGAAGTACGCCTCCGCGTAGTTCCCAGCTTGCTGGAGACGCTGCACGGCCTCGCTCGCAGCCTCGCCCATCGTCACCACCTGCAACGCAACCACGTCGATCTGCCCGCTCTCTACTGGCGCGAAGTAATCGCTCAGGCAGAGGCGATCGCGATCCGGCTGGCGCGGGCAGTGGAAGCGCGCTATCTCGTGCAGCGCGCCGCCGCCTTCCTGCATAGCGCGCGGATCATAAATGATCAGATTGTTGCCGCTGGACTGACCGGGGAAGTAGCCGTAGACCACTTTGGGCTGCAAGTAACGCTGCTGGCGCGCCTCGAGCAGCATCTGCTTCAAACGCGGGCGAAACTCTAGCTCAACCAGGCGTGTGAATTCGGCTCCGTGCGCTTTGCCGCCCCAGTGCAGGCGAAAGAGCGTATTCAGGTCCATGCAGGCCGCTACGTCTTCGAGGCCGATGCGTTCCAGCACGCGCGGCCCCCAGAACGGCGGGCGCGGCAGGGGCTGCACAGGCTGCACGCTGGCTGAGCGTGTCTCGTCTTCTGGCGCGGGAGCAGCATCGCCTGTCGTGGCGCTGGCCTTACGCTGCCGTTCGCGCAGCGCCTCTTCCTTAATGCGCTGGATGAAGGCGACGCGATCGTTGGGATTGTTCGTCAGGTGATCAATGATTTCCAGACCCTCGAAGGCATCGCGGGCATAGAAGACTCCATGTTCGTAGGGAACGGGCGCGCTATCGGGCGTTTGCTCATCGACAAAGAGGATGCGCCGCCCAAACGAGCGATTGATGGCCGCGCCGCCTACGATAACCGGGAAGTGCAGGCCGCGCCGGTACAACTCGCGCACGCAGAGCGGCATCTGTTTCGACGTACTGACGAGTAGCGCCGAGAGGCCAATGGCATCAGCGTTCACTTCAATGGCCTTGTCTAAAATCGTGTTGAGCGGGACTTGCTTGCCCAGGTCATAGACGGTATAGCCGTTGTTGCTGAGGATGGTATTGACCAGGTTTTTACCGATATCATGCACGTCGCCGAAAACGGTCGCCAGCACGACTTTGCCCTTGGTGTAGCCCTCTTTTTTCTCCAGGTAGCTCTCCAGATACGCCACCGCTTTTTTCATGACCTCGGCGGATTGCAGCACGAAAGGCAGGATCAGCTCGCCCGCGCCGAAGCGATCGCCAACATCTTTCATGGCGGGCAGCAAGATCGTGTTAAGGACGTTGACTGCTGCTTCGCCCGTACCCGTCTGCAATTCACGCGCGCGTTCCGCCACGGCCTGATCGATCAGCGCCTCAATATCCTCTTTGCGGCGGTGCAAAATCTGCCAATGGATGCGCTCCGGCACGCTCATATCCTCGGTCGGGTCGGCTTTGGCGTTCGTGTCTTTCTGCGGCCCATGCGCCTCGAAATAGGCGATGTAGCGAGGCAAAGCGTCGGGCCGATTGTAGATCAGGTCTTCGGCCAACTGACGCTGCTCCGCGTCAACTTCGGCATAAGGTGTAATGTGTGTAGGATTGACGATTGCCATGTCCAGGCCGACTTTGACGGCGTGATACAAGAACACGCTGTTGAGGACGGCGCGCGCGTGCGGCTGCAAGCCGAAAGAAATGTTGCTCACGCCTAGAATGGTCAGCACGCCGGGCAGTTCGGCCTTGACGCGCGTGATGGCGTCGAGCGTCTCAATGGCAGCCGTTTGCAATTCTTCCTGGCCGGTAGTGATGGGGAAGGTCAGCACGTCGAAGATCAGCGCGTTGGGCGAGAGGCCATATTCGTTGACGCAAAGATCGTAGATTTTGTGGGCAATCTCGACCTTACGCGCGGTGGTCTTGCCCATGCTAATCTCGTCGATGGTGAGGGCAACGACGGCGGAGCCATGCTCTACGGCCATCGGCACGATATTGTCGATGCGCTGCCGACCCGTCTCCATGTTGATCGAGTTGATGATGGCGCGCCCAGGATAGGTTTCCAGGGCTGCTTTGATCACATCCGTCTCGGTGGAGTCGATCACGAGCGGCGCTTCCAGGCCCATCGCCAGCTTCTTGACGACTTGCGCCATCTGTGCCGCCTCGTCGGTGCGCTCCGTCAGCGCGACGCAGACATCCAGTACATGCGCGCCGTTTTCGACCTGCTCGCGTCCGACCGCCAGCAGCGAATCATAGTCGTCTTTCAGCAGCGCCTGCTTGACCTTGCGGCTGCCCTGGCTGTTGACGCGCTCGCCCACCAGCAGAGGCGGCGGGTCTTGCTGTAGCGCCGTGGCGCGGATGCCGCTCGTCACAAACGGCTGGATAATCGCCGCGAAATTTTTGTTGACGACATTGCCGTCAGCGACGGGGCGCGGGCGGCGCGGCGCGTTGCGGCAGGCATTGACGATGGCGCGCAGATGTTCGGGGGTGTTGCCGCAGCAGCCGCCCACGATGTTGACGCCCAGTTCAGTGATGAACTCGCGCAGCGCGACAGCCATCGGCTCAGGCTCCATCGGATAGACGGCCTGCCCGTTGACGTTGAGCGGCAGGCCGGCATTGGGGATGGTCGAGATAGGCAGCGGGCAGTTCTCGGATAAATAGCGCACCGGTTCGCGCATGTGTTCCGGCCCCGTCGAGCAGTTCAGGCCGATGATGTCTACCCTCAGCGCCACCAGTGTATTCATGACCGCGGCAACATCCGTGCCAAGCAACATGCGCCCGCTCGTATCGAGCGAGACTTGCGCCTGGATCGGCACGTCGCGCCCCATCTGCCGCATAGCGCGGCGCAGGCCGGTGATGGCTGCGCGCACTTCCAGAATATCCTGGCTGGTCTCGATCAGCAGCACATCAACGCCGCCTTCAAGCAGCGCCGCTGCCTGCTCCTGGAAGATTTCGACCAGTTGCTGATACGTAATATTGCTTAACAACGGATCGTTGGACGAGGGCAACATGCCGGTGGGGCCGACGGAACCGGCCACGAAGCGCGGCTGCTCCGGCGTGCTGTAGCGGTCGGCGACGCCACGCGCGAGGCGCGCTGCCGTCAGGTTGATCTCGCGCGTGCGCGCGCCCAGGCCATACTCGTCGAGCTTGAGACGGCTCGCCATGAACGAGTCGGCTTCCAGCACATCGCAGCCTGCCTCCATAAAGCCCGTGTGAATCTCTTCGATCACTGACGGTTTCACCAGCACGAGGTAATCGTTGCAGCCCTCGGTGGCCTGCCCGCCAAAATCCTCCACACTCAACTGGTAGCGTTGTATATTGGTACCCATCGCGCCATCGTAAATCAGCACGCGCTGGCTCAAAGCGCCAAGAAATCGACTCATCACTATCATTCCCTCCCTCAAATCATTTCAATAACCCGCAGTTATTATATCATCGCTGAATAGGATACATGCTTGATAAAAAACCGCCTCAGCCAACCACCATGGCCAGGACAACCGCAAGGGACTGCCCATACCATACGCGATATGCCCCCGCAGGCCGATCCGTATAGGGTAGGGGCAATCCCTTGCGGTTGCCCTGGCTTCCTTAAATTTCAGGGTGGCTCATATTGTGCTACAATCTAGGAAACTGCGTTACATCGCTAGCCGTAAAAAACCGGCCCGGACCTGTCATTCTGAGCGGAGCGAAGAATCTGAAGCGGGCGGCTGATCAAGATGGCTCACATGAGATTCTTCGCTCCGCTCAGAATGACATTCGAGAGGGTCTTGTTTCTGGCATGGCATGAAAGGAACGATGCATAATGCAAACGGTAGGACGCGACGTTCAAGATGATGTCTTTGT
>DATLSW010000334.1:0-5263 GCA_035533955.1 Ktedonobacteraceae bacterium
GCCGCGTTCAGCGAGTTGACGTTGTAATTTGGCAAGCACTGCTGCAAGGCCATGCGCATGGCATCCGCGTTCTGGAAGCGCAGCGCGGGATTCTGCTGCATCGCCTTGATGATGACCTGCTCAATCGGGCAGATGAACAGGCTTCCGCTCCGTAGTGTGCGCAAACGCGGATTTTTCGCCAGAATGCTGCCTGTAGCAGGCGTCTGGATCGGGTCTGGTTCGTAGTTAGTGAGCAGATGATACATGGTTGCGCCCAGCGAATAGATGTCCGAGCGAGCATCCGTTTGCACGAGTCGCCCAGGATTTTGCGCGCTGCGCTTCTGCCCAGGAGCGGTGAGCGAACCCAGATGTTCGGGCGAGGCATACGAAATGGTTCCCAGGTTCTCGGTGTTAGATTTCTTGTTGGGATCGAAGCGACGCGCGATCCCGAAGTCGATCAACTGCACTTCCCCGTTGGGCATGAGCATGATATTGCCCGGCTTGAGGTCGCGCAGAATGATTGGCGGGTTCTGTGAGTGAATATAGCCTAGCGCCTCGCACACTTGCATCATCCACTTGATCACATTGTTTTCGTCGAGTGGCTTATTGTTCTCCTCCAGCACCTTGTCCAGGCTTTTGCCGGGAACATACTCCATGACGAAGTAATGGTTGCCTCGTTCGCCAAAATCGTCGAAGAACGTTGGGACGCGCGAATGTTTCAGGTTGCGCAGAAGATCAATCTCTTTATTGAATCGCTCAATGGCGGACTTACGATCAGCTTCGCTGGTACTTGGGTTGATGAGCAATTCTTTGATAGCGCGATAGTAGCCTGGTTTGTTAACTATCTCCACCTTATACACCGTGCCCATACCGCCTTCGCCAATCACCTGCACGATCTTAAATTTTCCATCGAGGACAGTACCTACTGGAAGCGCCATAGTGCTGTTTTCTCCAACATATTCATTCTGATTAGTGGGCGCTAGCCTGGACAACGATCGCGCTGATGTTATCTTCGCCGCCGTTCGTATTTGCCAGATCTATCAAGCGTTCGCAGATGATCTGTGGACTGTTGTTCGTCTTCAATTCTCGCTCTAAATCCGGGCCCCGCACCATTTCCCATAAGCCATCGCAACACAGCAGCAGCACATCGCCGGGTTCGAGCGAGATGTGGAAGATATCCACTTCCACTTTCCTCCGCCCAGCGCCAAGCGAGCGATAAATCACGTTGCGCTGTGGATGCGAATAGACTTCTTCCGGCTCGATCTGTTTCGTCTCAACCAGCTTTGCCACAAGCGAGTGATCCTTCGTGACGGTCTCGAGCTTGCCATGCTGCAAGCGATACGTGCGGCTATCGCCGACATTGGCGATATACGCGCGATTGTTGAGAACCACGGCCATGGTCAGGGTGCTGCCCAGGCCCCGCGCGGATGGATGTTGCTCCCCGTAGCGGATAATGTCGTCATTAGCGGCCTGGATGGCGTCGCGGATGCGCTGCTCGTCGATCTGCGCGGATGCCATTTCTGGCAGCTTGATCGTTTTTTGCGCGTTGTCCGTCTGGCGTCGGGCATTGATCTGGATCGTCGCGTCTGGATCCGCGGGAGACTCAGCTTCAAAATGGAGCTTGACTGTCGGCTGATCCGCGATCGGATCGAAGAAAAGCCCCAACGCTTTGCTGATCCTTTCTACGGCCAGGCGGCTGGCAACTTCTCCGGCCTGATAGCCGCCCATCCCATCGGCCACAATAAAGAGTCCGTGATCTCCCTCGTCCGAAGACTCCACACGCTTATAGACGGAATCCTCGTTCTGCTCGCGCTGCTTCCCTACATCGGTTTTATCGGCAGCAGTTAATTTTATAGACATATAAGTTTTCCTCAGTTGCTTCGTTGCGCAGACGAAATCAATAGAATAGTTAAGGACACTATAGCATATTGTGTCATCAGTTACAATCTATTCTTGCATAGCACTTTCATAGTACTCATTTCTACGAACCAGCGCCAGGAAAGTTGGGTTTTCCTTCGTTCATTCTCTGGCTTCGTCGCGCACGCGCGCCCGGAAAAACACGCGAATAGCTGTTCCTTTAAAGCCAAACGCGGCACGCAAGCGATTTTCCAGGTAGCGCTCGAATGAAAAATGCAGCAGTCGCGGGTCATTGACAAAAAAGACAAAGGTTGGCGGGTTCACTCGTACCTGTGTTCCATAATAGATTTTGAGCGCGCGACCCTTCACAACGGGTGGATGATGCCGCTGCACTGCTTCCTGCACCACTTCATTCAGGCGTGAGGTAGAGATACGGAGGAAGCGCGTGTCGGCGATGTCAAGCGCCATTTGTAGGATGGATTGGACGTGATAGCCTGTTTTAGCGGACGCGAAAACAATCGGCGCGTAAGGGATAAATTTCAAATCCTCGGCCAGCGAGCGGCGATATGCCTCGGCGGCTGGAATCTCCTCGTCGAGACCCTGGAAGATATCCGCGCGCTCATCCCTATGCTGCTGCTGCGCCAGATCCCACTTGTTGACGACTACCACGACGCCTTTTGCTTGCTCGTCAATTTCGCCGGCGATATGCGTGTCTTGCGCCGCCAATCCATCGTTGGCATCAATCAACAGCAGAGCCACGTCGCTGCGCTCAATGGCGCGCGTCGAGCGCAACACGCTGAATTTCTCGATGCCGGGAATGATTTTGCCACGGCGGCGGATACCGGCTGTATCAACCAGTACAATTTTGCGATCCGCGAACTCGAACGCAGTGTCGATGGCGTCGCGGGTCGTGCCGGGAATATCGCTGACAATCGAGCGTTCGCTACCCAGAATGGCGTTGAGCAAGGAAGATTTGCCAACATTGGGACGACCAACAATGGCAATTCGTACTATTCCTTCTTCCTCCTCGTCGGTCGCAGGCTCTTCTGGCGGCAGCGCCTCGACGATGGCATCCAGTACATCGCCTGTCCCTGTACCCTGGACGGAGGAAAGCGTGATTGGCTCGCCGAGGCCGAAATTATAAAACTCCACTGCGTCCTGCCGCAAGCGGGTATTGTCGGCCTTGTTAGCCGCCAACACGACTGGTTTTTTCGTGTGGCGCAACATTTCCGCCACCTCTGCATCCGCCGCCGTAATGCCGCTAGTGGCATCGACGATAAACACGATTAAGTCGGCTTCCTGAATTGCCAGCTCAGCCTGCGCGCGCACATTCTTCATGATATCGCCCGGCTGGCCGTTGAGTCCCACCTGACCAATGGGGACACCGGCGCCAAACTCTAGCCCACCCGTGTCGATCAGCGTAAATTCACGTCCGTTCCAGTCGGTATCGCCATAGATACGATCGCGGGTTGTACCTGGCAAATCCTCAACGATCGCGACGCGCTCCCCGATCATACGATTAAAAAAAGTAGATTTTCCGACATTGGGTCGGCCTACAATGGCAACAAGCGGCTTCATAAAACATTCCTTCCTCCACCCGCGATAGATAAAAATCGTAACCAGGGCAACTACAAAGTCGTAACCAGGGCAACTACAAAGTCGTAGCCAGGACAACTATATAGGCGTAATCAGGGCAACTATATAGGTGTAACCAGGGCAACCGCAAAGTCGTAATCAGGGCAACCGCAAGGATTGCCCCTACTAGACGGATCGGTCTACGAAGTCACCGTATATGGTAGGGGCAACCGCAAGGGTTGCCCTGGATCATCAATCGTTTTCCGGTGTCGCTGTATTATACCACACAATGGGCGTTCTTGTGCTATAGAATCGCGCCCATGTGGCGCTGGCCTCCCCACAAGCCCCTGCATAGATATTAGCGTCTGATCCCTGAGCCGTTCGTACTGTGCATAGCCTCTGGCGTTGCCCATGATCCCGTGGTATGAATGGCAGGCGTGGGACCGGTCGGCTCTCGTCCCGGCGCGTTCAGGATCTCGATCGCCTTTAAGCGCCAGAAGCGCGCGCTGGCAGGTCGTTTCAACGAGAGGAACTCGGCCAGCGCTTCGTCGGTCATATCAGGGTTGGCACGCAGCGCTTCAATGGTCATTTGCAATTTATCGGGACTGCCGCCATTACCGATGATGGTCAGTGAAGGGTTGGTATTGCTCGCATCAAACCTTGTCATCGTGTCTTTTGGCATCGCCACGAGTTGACCGGTAATGGGTTTTGACGTTTCAGCAACATCGTCAACGTCCTTTGTGGTCGGGGTCACGGCGACATTGGAAGCAAGCGCGTTGGTTGGCTGCGTCATTGCCGCCAGCAAAGCGGATGGATTGATACGCGAACCGCTGTTCAAAGCGCGCCGTAGCGTTGAGACCGGAACCTGAATTTGCTTCGCCAGATCGGACAGAGCGTTCAGTTCACGCGATCGTTCTTGCTTCTCTTCCGCCGCGGTCTCGGTGATGGTTTCCGCCATCATGGTATAGACGATACCGAGTAAGGGGAATGCGCTCGCCATAAACGGAAACACGCCTGTCAGCCAGGGAGCCGCCGACTCTGCCGAACTCAGCATGGTCACGCTATGAAACTGTTTCGCGTAGGCCCAGTTGACGGCCCACGAGAAGACCGTACACATCACAATGAGCAGCCAGTGCTGCCAGACCGCCTTCGCGGTCCGGTATTTACGATAGCGTTGAAAGGCTGTCCAGGAAAGCAAATAGACTGTAACGTCGATGCTGATGGCGATGGCGTAGCTGACCGCCCACCACCAGACGCCTTGTGGCCCTTGTGATGGTTCAAATGATGCAAAAAAGTAGGCTACATGCGGTATCGAGGCTGCCAGGAATACAGCAAAAGCGATCCAGAAAAAATATTTCATATCCTCAAGTATCCTCCCACAGATAAATGAATACCCCGCAATTCTCTATAGTACACAAAAAAGCGTACTTCACGAAACAGACATAGTCAATCCTTCCTGGTACTATCGGGCTAATTTTCCCGCTTCGGGCAAACTCAGCAGAAAAGGGGTTGACAAACTTCGCAAAGTATGGCATATTACATCAGCACCCGCGAGGGAAGGCAATAGTACTTTGACAACTGAAGACTATGATTACTTCGATTTTGCCGAGAAGTATGCAGCATAATTGCTAAATAGCCATACAATCCCTCATGGGATTGAAATGGATACAATCGTACAACACCAAAGAAGTAACGAACCAGAGTAAGAAATCAAGCAAAGAAGAGGACGCGGAGGATGCCTGGGCGCTAAAGGCCGAAGAAGGACGCGGAGACCGGCGAAACGTTCAAGGGGAGCTGCAAGCAAGCGATGAGCCTTGAGAATCCGAATGGGGCAACCCCTCCGGGGTGATAC
>DATLSW010000335.1:0-7630 GCA_035533955.1 Ktedonobacteraceae bacterium
GTATCCAACATCTCCTCGATCAACTCGACCCTGATGCCGCGCCGCGGGTGCTGATCACGCCTGGATCGCCGCGGCCCCAGGGCGAGATCATCGTGTTTCCGGGATCATTCAATCCGCCGACCATCGCCCATCTCGCGCTGCTGGAACAGGCGGAACAATTCGCGCAAGCGCAGCCGGCGACAACGGGCGATGTACGTTTGTATGCCGCCGTCAGCAAGCGCATCACCGACAAAGAGAACGTTGATCGCCCGCTCCTGCTTGATCGCATCGTGTTGATCGAGCGCGTCGTGCGCAAACATCTCGCGCGCGCCGGAGTGATGCTCTTTAACCGGGGTTTGTACGTCGAGCAGGCGGACGCCGTTCACAGCACGTTTCCTGCTGTGAAGCGGCTGTTTTTCTTGATCGGCTTCGACAAGATCGTGCAAATCCTCGATCCGCGCTATTATAGCGATCGCGACGCCGCGCTGTGGGAATTGTTTGGTTTGGCCGATCTGCTGGTCGCGCCGCGCGGCCAGGATGGGCCTGACGCCCTGGAAACGCTGCTCGCAAGACCGGAAAATCAACCTTTTCGCGCGCACATCCACGCCCTGCCGTTCGATCCGGCGTATCGCGGCGTCTCCTCGACGCGCATTCGCGAACAGAACGATCGCTACGCTGGAGATGAGCCGCCGGAGGTGCGCCAGTTCATACGTGAGACGCGCGTCTACGAGCCGTCAGAGCGGCAAGCAGACGGCTCAGTGATCGATTATTATGGCGTTTATGCGCGAACAATCCAGGATTTGCTCAGGAAGGCGACAGGCGAAAAATGAATTTCGTTGCGCCAACCTGCACCAGGTCGCCAGGATGCAACGGGCAGCGCGTCACCGGTTTGCCATTGACGAACGTGCCAGTGGCGGATTGATGATCTTCGAGTTCATAGTCGCCACCTGGCAACTGGCGCACTGTCGCGTGCAGGCGACTCACCGCCAGGTCTTCCAGGAAGATCGAACACTCGCGGCTGCGCCCGATGGTTACAAGCGGCTGTAACTCGATGCTGCGCGGCATACCGCGTAAATTAGCGAAATCGAGGCGGGCAATGGCGCTGCCAGACGGATCAATGGTCTTGCCACTGTACGATTCGCGTCCCCTGGAAGAGGGCAATTGGAATGAGCGTGTGATGTCGTGCATGAAAAACGTGATGCGCGTGCTGCCAAAGCTCAACACATCACCATCATCGAGGAGATATTCTGTCACCGATTGCCCATTGACCATGCTATCACCACCGCCATGATCGTCGCGCAGGACATAACCGGCGTCGCTCAGCATGATGCTCGCCTGCTTGCGATGAACGGTCACATCCTCCAGAAAAATATCGCACTCACGGCTGCGACCGATGGTGGTGTGAATTTTGCAGATTTCTACGCGTTTACCGACCTGTGGTCCTTGCTGGATCACCAGATAGGCTGTCGCTACAAATTCGGGATGTTCGTATGCCATGTATTCTCACTTCTACGTGCTATGGAATTGTAAGAACTCCTCCTCGATCACTTGCAACACATGTCGCTGCGCCTGCAAAAGATTTATCTGTTGGCCGCTTCTTGTCTGCAACTGCATGTAGGTGGAGACGCGCTGCTGGAGTCCCTTCTGGCGTTCTTCCTGATCTTTATACAGGGGCATGCGCCGCAGTGCGATTTGCTCAAAGTCAAAAAAGTCTTCTGGATCAAAGGCCAGAGCAACGAGTCTGCTATAGCTCTGGATCAGGTTGCGACGCGGTTCGGTAAAATAGTTGGCCTGGGTACAGGATACGACGAACGCGCCCGCGCACTTGCCCTCTCTTTTGAGAGGGTACGCTACCGCACTTTCCTCTCCGTCCACCCACTGAGCAGGGAACAGCCCGTTGTTTTCCGCCCGGCTCGGAATATTTTGCTCGCGCTGTTTGATCACGGCCTGCCCTGCCAGCGACTCGGCGCCGAGAAAGATAGCCTTGAGTTCGAGATTCGGTTTCCAGGGAGGAGTTGCTTTGCCCACGCGCTCGTGCAGGCTGCGAATCTTGTGTCCTGAGAGCGGCGGCATACACTGCGCGATAGTGATGGCAATGCCGCCGTTGCGCGGCGCTAATTGGCCCACGGCCTGTTGCAAGACTGTACTCGTAACCGACAAATAACGCTGATATCCTGCTAGCTGCGCACACGCATCCAGTACGCGATCGTAGAACTCGGCAGGGACCGTCCTCGCGAGTTCTTCCGGGGAGATATCTTCGAACAACGAGATAACATCAGGAAATTCTTCAATGATAACTTCAAATAATCTGTGGCGCGCTGGTTGCTTGAGCGCCGTGAGCAGATTGCGGATATTCTGAGGGCGCGGATTCGCGGTGTTATGCGCCCAACGCGTGAGCGTAACATCCTTGACCTTCAATTCTTCAGCAAGGCGCTGGCGCTCTTGCGGGTCTTCGATGATCTGCCCGAACAAGGCACGCCAGCGCGGCAACTCCGCCATAATACTTACCCTAACTATTCGCTATTGCTTTTTCTCTTACGCTATCATAGCAGGTGAAATGCGTGTCGTCAACCGCTTGCGGGGCCAATTATGAAACGATATTCAGCAAATGCGTAGGGGCCAGCGCCCACCATTTCCACGCGCACATTGCCAGAGACGAATGCATGTGTTATCATTGCAAAAGGGGCGGCCAAAGGCGTGACCGATCACAACCTCTGCCACAATGGAAACAAAGATATGAGTAGCAAGCAATCACAACAATCGCAAATTCAGATGCCATTTCCACTGCAACTGGCTCCCTCGATGCAAGACATGCTTTCATCGGCGACGCTGGCAATAAACGAGGCAGTTGCGGCGCGGCGCGCCGCCGGGCAAAAGACAATTCACCTGGGCTTTGGCGAGGCATCCTTCCCGCTGCATCCCTTACTGCGCGGCGCGTTGAATGCGGCGGCGGAGCAAACGGGCTACGCGCCGGTGCCGGGCATTGCCGCACTGCGCCAGGCCATCGCCGACTATTTGACGCGCACGCGCCATCTCGAAACGACGGCGGCTTCCATCGCCGTTGGCCCCGGCAGCAAACCGCTGATCTATACGCTCCTGCACATCCTCGATGGCGATCTGCTGCTGCCCGCGCCGTCGTGGGTCAGCTATGCCCCGCACGCGCGGCTGGCCGGCAAGCAAATAATCGGCGTCGCGACCGATGACAGCGACCATCACCGTCTGACGCCGCGAGCGTTGACCGATGCTCTGGAGCGCGCTCGCGGCCAGGGAGCCGACGCGCGCATCCTGATCGTGAACACGCCAAGCAATCCGACCGGCGGCATGTTGGCGCGCGAAGACGTGGAAGCGCTGGCGATATGGTGTCGCGCGCATGGCATCACGCTGATTAGCGATGAGATTTACGCCGAACTGGCGCATGGCTGGCGCGAACATATTTCACCGGCTCTCTTCTACCCGGAGGGCTGTATCGTGACCGGCGGGCTTTCCAAAGCCTTCTCGGCAGGTGGCTGGCGACTTGGATATGCCGCGCTGCCCGGCGGCGCGGCTGGGGCGCGGCTGATGAACGCACTGCGCGCGCTCGCCAGCGAGATCTGGTCATCGGCGGCAACGCCGGTGCAGACGGCGGCCGTGGCCGCCTATACCTACCATCCCGACCTCGAACGCTACGTACAGCACGCGGCGCGCCTGCATGGCTACGTCGCGCACCAGCTCTACGAAACGCTGATCGCGCTCGGCGCGCTCTGCCCGCGTCCGGCAGGCGGATTTTATCTCTACCCTGATTTCGCGCCCTGGCGTTCCCAACTCGCGGCGCTCAACATTCATACGAGCGACGACCTGGCGCGTTATCTTCTTGACACATGGGATATCGCGACGCTGCCGGGCAGCGCCTTCGCGGAACATCCTTCCGCTCTGCGCCTGCGCCTGGCGACCAGCCTGCTCTACGCGCCTCTCGACGCACGTTCGCCAGCCGAACACGAAGCGGCCCTCTGGCAACTTCTTGATCAGGCGGATACAATAGTAGCTACGGAAACGGGTTACACGCTGGCGACGCCGCTGGCGTTACCGGCGCTCGCACGCGCGCAGGCGCGGCTCACCGAGTTCGCCCATTCCCTAGCGCAGTATCCTCAAAGCGGACCATAAAAGAAAGCAGAATCTGGTCCCGTGCCGGGCCTTCGCATGCCAAGAGTATACAAGAGAATATCTGAGACGTCAATAAACTCTGCATGGGTACATAAGATGGGGGCAATTGCCTCTACAAAGGAACCAAACATGAGCGACACTACTTCACCAGTTACCGATATCAAACAAGAAGCGACGCGCGTTCTGGATGCCGCTAACGCGGAAGGGTTCCCGCTTCGTCTGCTTGGTGGGCTGGCAATCTACCTGCGCTGTCCCAGCGCCCAATCCCAGGAAGCGTTACAGCGCGAGTACAAAGACCTGGATTTTGTCACGCTTGCCAGGTGGAGCGCGAAAACCAAAGCGCTGTTCGCAAAGCTTGGCTATACCGGCAACAAAACATTCAACGCGCTGCACGGACACCAGCGTCTGCTCTTCTGGGACGAGCAACATGGCCGCCAGGTCGATATTTTTCTTGATCGCATGCAAATGTGCCATAATCTCGATTTTCGCTCGCGCCTGAACATCGACACGCGCACGCTGCCGCTGGCCGATCTTCTGCTCAGCAAGTTGCAGGTCGTCGAGGTCAATCACAAAGACATTACCGATATGATTACGGTGTTCTACGATCATGATGTCAGCGACAATGAGCAGGGCATCAACGCCGCCTACGTCGCCGGGCTCACGGCCAACGACTGGGGACTCAATAAGACGCTGGAGATCAACTTGCAAAAAGTAAAAGCCTACGCGACTGAGCAGCAGTTGCCCGCTTACATCGCGGAGCGCATCGATAAGCTAGCATCCGCGATGGCGGCACGCCCTAAATCGCTCTCGTGGAAGGCCCGCGCCATGGTCGGTGAGCGCGTGCGCTGGTACGAACTACCCGAAGAACATTGAGAACGCGCCGCGAAAATCGCAATATATGTACAACTTATCTACGGATAGGCAAAGCAAGAACGCATTTTTAGCATTGATCTGTATCAGCAAGCGCAGGTATAATGGCACTATCATTGGTAACGTTTCTCCCGATATTCTGAACGCTTTCTCCATAGCGACACAGGAGATGGTCAATGGCTAAGTATCTACGCTGCTACATGTGTTCCGATCTTCATGCCGCCAACCGCGCCTATCGCAAGTTGCTGAATGCCGTAAAGCTCAATCAATATGAGGCCCAGGTCGTCCTCATCGCGGGTGATCTGACCGGCAAAGCCATCGTGCCGATCGTCCAGCAGGGCAACGGACGTTACGCGGCAAGCTTTCTTAACCAGAATTACGTAGTCGAGGCGGGAGAAGAGCTGCAAAAGCTGGCGAACAATATTTCCGACATTGGCTACTATCCCCATGTGACGACGCCCGACGAGGTGGAGGCTCTGAGCAGCGACGCGGCGAAGATGAGCGAACTGTTCCATCAAAAGATGATCGAGCGCGTCGGCGAATGGGTCGCGCTGGCTGAGGAGCGCATCGGCAAAAGCGGCGTGCAGTTCTACATGATGCCCGGCAACGACGACGATCGCGGCGTCGATGAGATGATCGCGCGATCCAGCTATGTCATAAATCCCGTGGGAAAAACCATCCAGCTCAATGACTACCACGAAATGATCAGCTTCGATTATGCCAATCCAACCCCCTGGCATACTCCGCGCGAGTGGAGCGAAGACGAATACTACGAGCGCGTCAAAGCGGCAGCGGCCACGTTGCAGGATATCCAGCGCGCCGTTTTCATGATTCACGTCCCGCCGTATGATAGCGGTTTAGATACAGCGCCAGAGCTTGATAAGAACATGCGCCCGCGTGTGACGATGGGCGATGTGTTACGTGTTCCGGTGGGGAGTACAGGCGTGCGGCGCGCCATCCAGGAGTTGCAGCCCCTGGTCAGCGTGCATGGGCATGTCCACGAGGCGCCCGGACAGGCCAGGATTGGCCGCACGATCTGCTTTAATGCTGGAAGCGAGGCTCCGCAGGGTATCCTGCGCGGCTTTGTCTTTGATCTTGGGAAAGACAAACTGGAACGCGCTTTTCGCGTCCAGGGCTAGGGGTCGCGATATATTGCGGCCCTCCTCCACGTTCATCAACACAAGGGGTTGCACTCATGGAAAAATCTACTGCACCGAGCGGGCTATTTGTCCGCCAGGCGTCGGGGTTGGTGCGCGATGTCAGCATGGCAAACGCGCTCTTCTTCAACATCGCCGCCTTCGTTGGCACAGCGGTCGGCTGGGCCGTCGTTTTCTACGCGCTCTTCCCGGAATGGCAGGGATTGGGAATCTCGGCCTATGCCTGGATGGCGATCCTGACCGGCATCGCTTGCTTCTTCCTGGGCCTCATCTTCTCCAGTCTGACCACCGCCATGCCCCGCAGCGGCGGCGACTATGTCTTCACGTCGCGCATCATCAGCCCGTTCTGGGGCTGGATCGAAAGCTGGACGCTGGTCGGTTCGGCCCTCACCATCATCGGCTTTGAAATCATCGTCGCCATTCACAATGTACAATTGACGGGCATTCTGATGGGCGTGGCCTTCCCCGGCAGTTGGTTCTCAGGCGCGACAGGCTGGTTCTCGACGACAACAACGCAAATTATCGCTGGCATCGTGATCATGCTGATCATCCTGGGCGTGTCCATCCTGCGCACGCGCACCTTCCACAAGGTGGTGACGGCGCTGACAATCTTCGCCATCATCTCAGTGGCGATCAGCTTCTTCGGCGCGTTCACCATTGGCAACAACTCGATGAACGCCGCGCTCGGCGCGCTCGGTACGTCCTACAACTCAATTGTCAGCGCGGCAACAAAGGGGGGCTGGTCGGCAGGCACGCCCGATTTCTCGTTCCTCGGCCTGATCGCGCTGGCAGGGTTGGCGAGCGTGATATTGTTCCAGTTCATCGGCTTCCAGTTCTCCTCGTACATCGCGGGCGAGGTCAAGGGCAATGTGCGCCGCACGGTCTTCGTGGCCGTCATCGGCGCGCTGCTCTTCGCTGTCTTCATGAACTCGCTCTACATCGATGTGCTGGGCAACCATTTCGGCTTCACGCTGACCAACGCCTGGGGCTATCTCTACTGGAACAACCTTCATGCCCCGCTCAACGGGCAACCGCCGTTCACACCATTGATGGCAACGGCAGTGCATCCCGGCGCGTGGCCGCTCTGGCTGATCGTGGCTCTGGGTAACGTCACACTCAACGTGCTGCTCTGCCCGGTCTACGCTATCTTCCTCTCGCGCATCGTACTGGCCTGGGCGCTCGATCGGCAGGTGCCGGAGTGGTTCAGCGTCGTCAATGAGCGCACCAACGCGCCCCTGCGCGTGATCGTCATCGCCATCTTGCTCGGCGCGATCTTCTACGTGCTGACGTTCTTCGGCCTGAACCTTGCCAGCACGACCTTCTTCGGCGTGCTGCTGGCGGGGCTGACCTGGATCATGCCGGGGTTGAACGCGATCCTGATACCCTATAGACGCCCCGACCTGTTCCAGTTGACCAACAACACGAAGAAGTTTCTGGGTCTGCCGCGCCTGGTCTGGTATGGCATCATCTGGCTGATCTTCATC
>DATLSW010000336.1:0-14108 GCA_035533955.1 Ktedonobacteraceae bacterium
AATTCAGAAAAAACTTTTGTCCAGTACTTCCACTTTTTTTGTTGTTGAAAGAGGACACTCCGATTGACTTTGGCAAAGAGCAGCACCTGTTGGTTTCGGAAGCAATGAAAAGAGGAGCATATTGACTCTTTTTCCCCATCACCGTATACTAGCACCAAAACGGCGGGGATCATCAACATGCAAAAAGATATACAACCACGAACAGCGCCGACAGCTCAAGAGCAGCACGTTGAAGAATTGGCTGGCCCGGACGATTTCTGGCTGACGATTACTGACGCGGCCCGCGCCACGCGACGGCAGGATGTGAGCATCCGGCGCTGGATCGCGAAAGGCTTATTGCCGGTACGCCGCCAGAACGTCGGGCTGAACCAGCGCACGCGCCTCGTGCGCGCGAGCGACCTGGCGAAACTGACGCCGATCATCGATCCGGCTGGAGCCATCAGTACCGCCCAGGGCCGCCTTGATCTGACCAGCATTCCCGTGCAGCAAGCACATATCAGAGCCTCGCAACAGCAGATCAGCACGCAGCTTGAACAATTGTCCGCGGAAGTAAAGAGCAACGCGGAAGAAGCGCGACAAGCTATTGACGCGCAGCAATCACAACAGGAGCAGCGTCTGGCGGCACTCCGTGCCGACATTGAAGCGCTGATCGAACAACAACGCGACAACTCTACCCGGCATCTCGGCGAAATAGAAATTGTCCTGGCGCAACAACGTGATGAAACGACAAAACGATTAAAGGCTCTTACGGCGAAGCTGGCACAACAGCACACAGAAAATGAGCAGACAGCCAGTCATTTAGAGGCGCACATTGCGGCGACAGAAACAACTCTTTCTCAACAAATTGCCGCTTTACACGAACAAATCCAGGCACTGCTACAGGATTGGCAGAAGAAACTGTCAGACCAGCGGCAGGACTTTGACAGCCTTCTAACTGGCCTCGCGGCGCGTATCGATCGGGAAACTCAGGAGCGTGAGCAACTGGCAGACTACATCATGAAACTGACCTCGTCTGTGATGAATCATGAGCAGCAACTGGCTCTTGAGCAACAGGAACGCCAGCAGATGGTGCGTGATATATCCGGCATGGCTGACGCTATGACTGAACAAAAAGACATACTTGCGCTTGAAACTGGTGAACGCAGCGCCCTTGCCGAACAATTATCACAACTTGCCAGACAGAACGACGCGCAAGAGGAACATATCCTGCAATTTACGCTCGCGGTTTCTCAGCAGCAGCAACTGCTCACCTCCCTACAAGATAAAGTCATGCAACAAAATAATGACTATAAGAAATTTATAAGTAGGTTTACAGGAGCTGAACAGCGCGAGGCACATCTTGTTCAGCAGGTAATCGACATAGCGAGGGCAGTAGTTGAATTGCAAGAAAAGCAGCCCTGAGACAAGGATTCGATGAATCAAGAGAAAAAGCCGTCCCGGCCAGAGCGCAAACAGCCGCTCGCCGCCCTACTCGCGCAACGGGGATTATTTGACACGAGCGACGAGGCCCGGCGCTGGATCATGGCGGGACAGGTTCTGGTGAATGAGCAGCGCATCGATAAGCCGGGAACGCTTGTTTCCCCTGATGCCGTGCTGCGCGTGCTTGGCAGACGCCGCTATGCCAGTCGCGGCGGATACAAGCTAGAGGCAGCGTTAGAGTATTTTCGCGTGGACGTCACAGGACAAACGGCACTGGACTGCGGAGCGTCAACCGGCGGCTTCACCGATTGTCTTTTGCAGCACGGCGCATCGCTCGTCTACGCGGTTGAGGCTGGCTATGGGCAACTGACAGGCCGCCTGCGCGCTGATTCGCGCGTGCGCAACCTCGAACGCACGAATCTGGGCGATCCTCGCTTACACACGCTTGATCCACTCCCTACTTTGATTACGCTTGATCTCTCCTATCTCTCGCTGACGAAAGCGCTGCCGCTTGCCGCTCCACTGCTGGCTCCCGCAGGACATATCCTTGCTCTCCTCAAACCGCTTTTCGAGGTCGAAAGCGCGGAAGCGCGACGCACCGGCCAGATCGACAATCCCGCTCTGCTCGCAGCGGCGCTGCGCCGGGTACTTGATGCTGGCACAACGGCTGGTTTGCAGCCCCTCGGCGCGACGAAACTGGCGCTGCAACCTCGTCACGGCGTCACAGAGTTTTTTGTCTATTTTACCTGCGACCACCAACAACTGCCCTGGCGTTACGATAATACGATGCTGGCAACCATTGTGAATGATCCCGGTATTGGAAAGACTGAAGAGGCATAAAATGCGTAAGATACGGGCGACTCGTGATACGTCTCCCCCTTGACCGCATGGCCCTTTGCGGGTATACTCAATATATAAGTATTCAATGGAAGAATGGGAGGTTCCAATATGCGACAATCAGCAAAACGCCTCAACCACTCCTTAGTATTTCCGACGCTTACTTCACTTTTTATGCTTGTCCTGATCAGCGCCTGCGGATCAACGACGCCCGCAACAGCGCCTGAAGGGAATGTCTCGGTCTTATATGCCGGTTCCCTGGTGAGCATTATGGAGCATCAAATCGGGCCAGCGTTCGACAAAGCGACTGGCTACACGTTCCAGGGTGAGGGCAAAGGCTCGACCGCGCTGGCAACGGAGATCACCGGCCACCTGCGTATTCCCGATATTTTTATCAGCGCCGATCCAAAGGTTGATCAATCGCTGATGGGAGCCGCTAATGGCAACTACGTCAACTGGTATCTGAATCTGGCCCGAACACAGCTCGTCATCGGGTATAATCCGCATAGCAAATTTGTGGCTGATTTCCAGGCGGCGGCCAGCGGCAGCAAGCCCTGGTACCAGGTGTTGGAAGAACCCGGCGTGCGACTGGGCCGCACCGATCCCGAACTCGACCCTAAGGGGATCTCGACGCTTTTCCTGTTCGATCTGGCACAGACTTACTATAACCAGCCCGGCATGGAGCAGAAGATTCTGGGCGCCGACGAGAATGCCAGCCAGGTTTTCCCCGAAGAGACGCTCATTGCACGCTTGGGAGCGGGTCAGCTTGACGCGGGCGTTTTCTACCTGAATGAGGCGAAAGCGGCGAACATCCCCTATATTACGCTGCCCGACCAGATTAACCTGGGCAATCCCTCGTATGCGACTACCTACGCGACAGTACATTGGACGGACCCCAAAACGAGCAAAGTGCATACTGGCGCGACCATCCTCTACACCATCACCATTCCCAGTACATCAAAGAATATGGCAGGGGCTATCGCTTTTGCGAACTTCATGCTATCATCTCAGGGACAGTCGATATTGCAGGAAGATGGCATATTGTCTACTCCCTTCAAGTTGACGGGAGATGCGAGCGCCGTCCCGCAGCAATTGCAACGGTATATCCCGCATTCGTAAGTTCCGTTTGCTTCAGCGCATAGAGCGAAAGGTCACAATGCAGCAGGCAGTACCCACAAACGAAAGCACGGCTTCTCGCCCGCGTCATCCCAGGGCAGGATGGGGTATCGTGCTCTGGTTCCTGGGTATGTGCCTGTTCGTGTACCTGATCGGCCCGCTCATCTACTTCTTTTTTGTGCTACAGTGGCCCATCGTGCCAATGGCCCTCAGCGATCCGGTGGCGCTGCAAGCTCTCTCCACTTCCCTGATCAGCGCGACGACTGCCACAATCCTGATGGGGCTTTTTGGGATACCGCTCGGCTACTTGCTGGCTCGCTATAGATTTCCGGGGAAAAGCCTGTTGAATATTGCGATTTACCTGCCTCTGGTTTTCCCGCCGGTCGTGAGCGGTATTCTGTTGCTTGTCTTATATGGCCCTTATGGCTTGATTGGCGGCCCATTGACCGCGGCCGGTTTGGAAGTTGACGACACGATGATCGGCATCATCCTGGCCCAGATTTTTGTGGCCGCGCCATTTGTGATCGTCTCAGCGCGCTCAGCTTTTGAGGCCATCGATCCGAAACTGGAGCAGGTTGCCGCAACGCTGGGGAAAGGGCGCTGGTCGCTTTTCTGGCAGGTGAGCCTGCCATTAGCTCGCGGCGGCATCATCTCTGGCCTGATCCTGGCCTGGATGCGCGCATTGGGTGAATTCGGCGCAACGGTCGTCATGGCCTATCACCCTTATACCCTGCCTGTCTACACCTATGTACAGCTAACCGGCATCGGCGTGCCACAAACATTGCCGCTCGCGCTCTATGCATTAGTCATCAGCGCCAGCGTCATCGGCCTGATCTTCATCCTCCAACGAGCTGTCGGAGGTCGGGTATGGTTATGATTCCCAGACAACGTGATGATATCAAGCTACAGGCCATCAACGATACACCCTTAGCCGGGCAGAGCCACACGGAGATGTTCTCTGTCGCCGTGCGGCGGCAACTGCCCGGCTTTTTGCTGGACATCGCGTTCACTGTTCATCCTGGCCTGACTGTCTTCTTTGGGCCATCAGGAGCAGGCAAAAGCCTGACGCTGCAAACGCTCGCGGGTCTGTTTCCGGCTGATCAGGCGCTGATCCGCTTTGGAGAGCAGGTCTGGCATGATAGCGCAAAGCGCATCTTCGTACCGGCGCAACAGCGCCGCGTTGGCTATGTACCGCAAAACTACGCGCTATTTCCGCATTTGACGGTTGAGCAGAACATCGCCTTTGGCATCGCGGCCTCGCGAACTGAAAAGCGGCAACGCGTCGCGAAGTTAGTGAGCTTGATGCGGCTGGACGGCCTGGAGAGGCAACATCCGGCGCAACTCTCTGGCGGCCAGCAGCAACGTGTGGCGCTGGCGCGCGCGCTGGCGGCGCATCCCCGGTTGTTATTACTTGACGAACCTTTTTCGTCTCTCGATGCTCCAGTACGTGAGGCGCTGCGCGATGAACTGCGCGCGCTCCAGCAGCAAGTCGCTATTCCCATTATCATGGTCACGCATGATGCCCAGGAAGCCAGCGCGCTGGCAGATACGATGGTTGTGATCAATGATGGCCGCGTGCTACAAATCGGCTCGCAGGAAGCGGTATTTCGTGCGCCGCGCACTAGCGCTGTCGCGCGCATGGTAGGAATGCACACCTGCTGGCAAGGCAACATAACGGCGCTCTACCAACAGCCCGCTGAAACGTCTGCTTCTCAGCAACTGCTCGCGACCATCGAAGTGGCAGGCTTGCAGGTCTATGCTCCTGTGCCGCGCCATTTGACCTTGACGCAGGGCCAGGATATTGAAATCGGCATTCGCACAGACGAAGTGCGACTTTATCCTGATGGCTCGCTGGATAATGGAACGCTGCGACCCAGGCATATGTCCGCGGCTATGAGCGGTATTATCGTGCGCGAGCAGTCACAGGGCATCATCTACCTGGCAACTTTGCGCCTGGATGGCGGGTTACTGATCAGCATTCCGCTAATGCGCCGCGAGTACCGTGAACAAGCATTTGCGGTTGGAAGCCAGGTGACAGTGGAGATACCCTCTGACGCGGTACATATCTTTGAGCCGTCGGCTGGTTCACTCGTTGTGAAGTAGTCGTGCCTTGCGCCGATAGCTGTTCCGGTATGGGATTGACGGCAACGCTGCTAAACGATGCTGTTACCTGGTTTGATGTCTGGCTACCCTGCACAAAGAGCGCGATCTGGCCGTCTGTGTAATCAGGGTCAGTTAGAGAAGCCACGGCAAAGCCGTTAATGCGCAGCGTCATTGAAGGCCCGATCATCATTACCGTCAACACGTTTTGCTGACCCGCGGGATTGAGGAACATCGTCTGCGTTGGGCCTACCAGTAAGACGGTTTGCGGATTCTGCTGGACGTCCAGGTATTCTTTGCTGACCGAAAAGCTTTGATTTCCGTAGATAGCAATCCGATAGTCATGGTTAAGATTCGCGTCGCCGCGTACAAAGACACCCACGCTATCATTGTTACCCGCCTGCACAATCGTAAAAACCACCGTGAGAACGAAATTGTTGAAAGTCCTGTCTGTAGGCAGGCTTTCAATCAACATATCATGGTTGGTGTCCGAAAGCGTAAGGGCGTCATTGACCATCAGACGTATATATCCGGCAGCATTATTGAGGTACCACCCTTTGTTCTGCCCGGTAAAATCATCGTAAAATAGAGGCTGTGGCGTCGATGACGGAGTCAACGGCGGTGTAGCAGTGGCAACCGGAGAGGAGCCAACCTGATTTGTTCTGCTCTGCGCATTGCCTTTATCCAGAAAGAAATACAGGATAACGCTGCTCATAATGAGTAAGACTAAAGAGGCGACCGTCGCAATGACGCTCACAAAACGGTATTTCGCATGAACTTTATCTTGCATAATCACTACTCAATGGCCTGTTGCAAGCAAGCTTGCATAAGCATAATTCATAGGAATTTATCACTCACTATGAGACGAACAGGAAGTCCAGGGAAGTAACGCCAATAGTACCGGCTTTAGCAAATGATGAAAGGGACGAGTATACAATGGGCAACATGCTGGCGGCAATGTTCTACGCGCCGATGGATGTACGGTTAGAAGAGCGCCCGATTCCTGTACCTGCCCCCGGCGAGGCGCTGATCAAAGTCGCCGCCGCGACCACCTGCGGCACAGATGTAAAAACCTACCGGCGTGGACACCCGCTACTCTTTCGCCACCTGCCTGCCGGATTCGGCCATGAAATCGCGGGTGTGGTAGCAGCCGTTGGCTCAGAGGTGACGCAGTGCCGCGAGGGCGACGCCGTGGTCGTGGCAAACTCTGCCCCCTGTTTAGTGTGCTACTACTGCCGGCGCGGCCAGTTCAGTCTGTGTGAAGACTTGCTCTTTCTTAACGGCGCGTTCGCTGAGTATCTGCTTGTGCCTGAACGCATCGTGCGACTCAACTTGCATCTGATCCCGGAGGGAATATCCTTTGTCGCCGCTGCTCTCACGGAGCCTCTGGCCTGCGCCGTTCACGGCATCGATGCTTGCGCTCTGACGTCTGGAGACACAGTAGCAGTAGTCGGCTGCGGCCCCCTGGGCTTACTGCTGACTGCTGTGGCTAAACTGCGGGGCGCGCGCGTACTCGCCACCGGACATGGCAGCGAACGTCTCGCCCTCGCCAGCCATTTTGGCGCGGACGCGGTCATTGATGTGAGCGGCATGTCGCTACAAGCGCAATGTGAAGTGGTGCGCGCGCAAACCGCGGGACAGCGCGGCGCGGACATTGTGATCGAGGCCGTTGGCACACCGGAAACATGGCAAATGGCCGCGCGTATGGCGCGTCCGGGCGGACTCGTCAATCTCTTCGGCGGCTGCACCGGGGGAACGACCGTCACTTTCGAGACCTATCCCGTCCATTATCGCGAACTTACCATCAAGGGCGTTTTCCACCATACCCCCGCTTATTTTTCCCAGGCGCTTGATCTGATCGCCAACCATCAAATCGATGTCGAGGCGCTGATCACGGCACATCTGCCACTTGCTTCTGTCCTGGAAGCTTTCGGCCTGCTGCTGCGCAAGCAGGGAATCAAGTACGCGCTGATCCCATGAATTTTGAAATTGTACTATCCAGAGGTCTCGGAGAACTATCCCAGCACAATAGCGTTTTATAGCAGATTTTGAAAAGAAAACATGTGCTATTCCAGCCAATGAAAAAAGGAGTGAACGATGCCGAATGATACGGGCGACAAACTGAGTCAGAGCGCATCATAGCTCAAAACTCTCGAACGGCGAGCGTGTTTAATCAACCAGCAGCCCGCGCGTAATCATGTCGCGATAGATATCAGTGACCTGCTGCACGCTGAGGCGACCGGCGGGACGAAACCAGGTCGCCACTTCCGTACACATGGCAATGATGGCGTAAGAAGCGATCTTCACATCGCCGTGCCGGAATACGCCGCGTTCCATGCCATCCTGGAGCAGTTCTTGCAACAGCGCCTCGTAGCGATCGCGCAGCGACAGGATATATGCGCGTTTTTCGCTTTGGAGAGCGCGAATCTCTGTGTCGATAATAAAAAACTCGTTCTTGTATGTCGTATGCAGGCGGATATGGTTAGCAACGGCCGCTGAGAGGCGCTGCTGCGGCTCATGTTCCTCGCGCAGGATATGTTCCAACGCGGCATTGAGTTGCAGCATATAGGTTTCCATGATCTCGACTAGCAGCGCCTGTTTGCTCGCGTAGTGATAGTAAATGCTGGCGGCTTGAATACCGGCCATACGGGCGATATCGCGCATGGAAGCGGCATGGTAGCCATATTCGGCGAACAACTGTACGGCGGCGGCCATGACGTTCTCGCGCACGGGTCGTCCCTCGTGGCGCGCCGTTTCATTGGATGGTCGTGTCTTCATGCCGCTATTGTAGCAGATATCGCGCGCCATGCCTACCCGCGTGAGGCATTTATACAGCCGTGCGCGCTCTGCGCTGCCGATCTGCCTTGATCACGGTGGTTCCAATAGCTCGCCCGATAAGCAGCGGCGGCTCCAACACATCCGCGGCCGAGTCGTTGATATCCTTCCGAGCGGCAATGACCTTGTATGCCTCAAACTCGATGCGCCGCGAGGTTTGCCCGATATGAGTAATGCGACCCGTTGCCTCGACAAAATCGCCTGCGAAGACAGGAGCGAGCAACTCGACTCGCTCGTACCCGGCCAGCAAACCCTCGTCTCCGTCACAAAGTATCGCCAGTTCGGTTGCGACATCTCCGAACAGCGAGAGCAGGTACGCGCCATTGACGAGTTGCCCGCCGTAGTGGGCATCATGCGTGCTGATACGCACGCGCAAAGTAGAGGTATATTCTATTGGATGTTCCATAGTTGTCTCCTTCATCTCTCTGTACATGATAACTCAGTGCTTTCTTAGCTTGATCAAACAGCCCCAATCCCAAATGGGAAGCCCGGCCCTTTCAGACTTTTTCTAGTTTTATACACTATAAAAGTCCATGCTATACTCAAGAGTATAACATGGACTTCAGAAAAAAGTGTGGAAATCACTTATCCTATGAGAAGCCTTGAAGTGATCCATCAACCCCGATGCACAGCAAACTGGATCTCGCTAGAAGGCAGTACCCGCACTTTGCGCTCACCTGCCCAGAAGCCATTGAGCGTCTCGTTATAGAACGCGATAATTTGTTCCGCTGGCAAGGTCTCGCTATCCTCGGTAGTGTGAGCATCGCTGGCTAGCAGCACGTCGTAACCCTGAGCAACCGCCCTGCGGACGGTTGTATCGACACAATACTGTGTCTGGCCCCCGGTGATGACCAGGCGTTTGATACCGCGCGCCTCCAACTCTTCCTGCAAACGCGTCTCATGAAACGAATCGGGTGATTCTTTCTGGACGACTGGCTCACCCTCGCGCGGCGTAACTGCCGGGTGAATCTGCCATATTGGCGTCCCTGGCTTCATCCCAACTCGTTCATTGTGTTGCACATAAAGAACGGGCGTCCCACTGCCGCGGGCACGAGAGAGCAACAGATTGATGTTGTCCAGCACCTCATCGTGGTGATAAGCCTCTCCCACTACGCCTATCTGGGCATCGATTACTACCAGTGCGGTATCTGCACTCATAAAGCATACTCCTTTTTGCATCTCGATAACTCGTTCATCTGCCCTAAGTTTAACAGAAAAACGCGGTTAAAATCATTCCTACAACTAAGTTTAACAGGAAAAGAGGTTAAAATCATTCCTAATTAAAGAACATATATTCACATAAAGGGTCAGATCATCAAGAAAAACGTACCGGAAGGCAAAATTGAACAGTTGACAGCGAGGATACAGAACGATCCAGGCCGGGTAATTGTCGTGTTATCTCCAGAGAAAGCTTTCACCAACTAACCGCCTTCGCAGTGTGGACATGATACAATAGCAGCAATAACCAGATGTCACCAGTATGATTCACTGCGGAGTTTATATCATGGTACGCTATACAACAGCCCCGGAACTGACCGACCAGTACATTGACAGCGTGTGGGAGACGCTGCCGCGCCGCGTGCGTCCAACGCTGCTGCTCAGCAACGAGACGCTTTCGGCGCAGCTCGGCTGCGATCTGACCATCGCCAGCGAAACGTTTCAGTACACGGGCAGTTTCAAATTTCGCGCTGCCTATAATCTGCTGTCGAGCATCCTACAGCAGCGTATCGTGGCGGCTTCGTCCGGCAATTTCGGGCAGGCAGTGGCCTATGCCTGCAAGCTGCTGGGCAAAACCGCCACCATTGTCATGCCCGACACGTCGGCACAGGTGAAAATCGCGGCGGTAAAGTCATATGGGGCAACTGCTGATCTGATCAATGTGCGCGAGATCAGCCGCGACGGGCGCGTGCAGCAGTTGCTTGCCGAACATCCCGATGCCTTCGCAGCCCAGGCATATGACGATTATCGCGTCGTGGCGGGCAATTCGACATTGGGCAAGGATATCCTCCTCGGCGCGGGCGCATTCGATGTAATTGTTGTACCAGTCGGAGGTGGCGGCCTCTCATCCGGTATCGTCGTGGCGCGCGATCACCTGGGCGCTGCCACGGAGATCATCGGCGCTGAACCGCTGCCGGGCAATGATGCAGCGCGTTCGCTGCACAGCCACCAACTCATACGCAACGAACAGGAACCAGCGACGATAGCCGATGGCGCGCGCACGATAAGCCTGGGACAACTCAACTGGGAGATACTGCGTCAGGGCATGGCAGATATTATTGAAGTACCGGACAATATCACACTTGACGCCTTGCGCCGTTATTTCCGTTTCGCCAACCTCAAAGTCGAGCCGACAGGCGCGTTAAGCCTTGGCGCGCTCGCCGCCCATCCCGAACGCTTCGCGGGCAAGCGCGTCTGTTGCATCGTGAGTGGCGGCAATGTCGATCCGGCAGTCTACGCAAAGGCCCTGCTGGAAGAATAGCAGCGCATAAGTTCGTGAATTTCTCCTCTTTCCGTTATGCCCAGGGCTGCGGTGGATAAATCATCAGATTCGAGAAGGTAGCTGCTGCGCCCGCGGGGGACTGCAGCAGGTTGGAGACGAATAGAGCGACGGAGCCGCTGGCATAGGTGTCATCGATAATCGTCTTCAGCTTCTGGCCGTTCACGTAGAAGGCCATGGTTGATCCCTTCGCGCTGATGGCGATGTGATTGACCTTGCCTGCCTTGTTAATAATCGTTGTCGGCGTATAATTTACCAACTGCTGGCTGTTAGAAACGCCTGACGCATCAACCTTTCCCTTGAAGATGGCGTAGGAACCATCGCCATAGATCTCGAAACGGTAATAGGTGGCGATATCGAGATTTTGATCGGATGTTCCCCGGATGTATATGCCATACCCGTTCGCTTGCGAGCCTTTGGTCAGATTGGCGTCAACCGTCAGAAAGAAATCGCTGAAATTCTGATTGTTGGGGATAAGTTCCCAGAGCAGTCTATTGTTGTCATCTTCCAACGTCATCGACCCATTGCCAACTTTGACGGAGAATTGGCCGGCTTTGCTGGTCAAGTCCCAACCATTGTTGTTGTTCGCAAATGTATCGGAAAACAGTGGTTTCCCCGTCGGCGCGGGCAATGGAGTCGCTGTTGGTGTAACCTGGACAACAGGCGTGCGTGACCGGAGATAGAGGAAGCCACCGCCAAGACTCGCGGCCAATACCACCACAATCAGCGCGATGATACCGATGATCAGTCCTGTTTTTGGTTGTCGCCCCGAATCAGCTTCTTCTTGCTCGTAGGAAGCATTGAGCGTACCCGATGGCGCTCCATATTGCGCTGTGGGCAAACTGTTAAAAGTGGACTGCTGAAAGCCATTCGGAAGAGGCTGAGAAAACCCTTGCTGCTGAAAGCCGCCCATGTTGACTGCTCCTATCGGCCATCCTGTCGTGGGCGACTGTTGTTGAAGCGGCTGCGAGAGAGGCGGTGCCACCTGCTGAAATCCCCCGAATGACGGCGGTCCGCTGAGCGGCTGCGAGGGCGATGCAGACGTAAATGGCGGCTGCGGCGCGCCTTGTATGGTTGGAGCGGATGGCGAAGGCGCTCCAAACAATGGATTGACAGAGCCAAACGACAGTTGCGGCGCAAACTGGCTTCTCGGAGGGCTGGCTGGAGCAGGTTGCGCTGGTGGTTGCCCCCATTGTTGACCAGGCGGGAGTTGTCCTGATGGAGAAGGAGGTTGCGAAGCAGGATTAACCCAGGGGAATCCAGATGGCGAAGGCGCGGCCTGCGGTGGCACATTCATAAAGCGGCAGTTGCTGCACTGTACCTCGTTCGGCCCCAGCGGCTTCCCGCAACGTTGGCAAAGCTGATATGAGGACATAGAAAAGCCTCCATAGAACATACAATGATACTCTGCTTGAGTATTTCATAGTTTTTTGCTATTGTCTACGTAAATAGCATATTTGGGTTAGCGCTGGTGAAACTATGTTAACGCCAGCAGCTCTCAGGAAGCACGCGCTTCCTGTAACAGTTCATAGACGCGGCACGGATGCAGCGGCATTTCGCGCACCCGAATCCCGAAAGGAGCCAGGGCATCATCGATAGCCGAGGCAAACAGCGCCGGTACAGGAATAACTCCCGCTTCGCCCGCGCCCTTCATGCCCAGCGGACTGAGCGGCGAAGGCGTTTCCACATGTCCCACGATGAGCGGTGGCACTTCCGCTGCCGTTGGCAAGAGATAATCCATGAAGCTGGCGTTGATGAGCTGTCCCTCTTTATTGTATACTAACCGCTCAAAGAACGCACCGCCAATGCCTTGCGCCACCCCGCCATGAACCTGCCCTTCTACAACGACCGGATTCACCACGCGCCCGCAATCATGCACTGCTACATATTTAACGAACGAAACCATGCCGCTAGATATATCCACTTCAATAATGGCCCCGTGAACGCCGCTGGCGAAGCTGGCATGAGGCGGGCTGTAAAACTCGGTTGCCTCCAATCCCGGCGCGCCGCGTTCCGGCGGCAGCGCCGGGCCGGGGCGCGGGCCAGCCAGATGCATGCTCATCAGCTTGCGCGCGTTTTCGCCATACGAGTAGCGCAAAGGGTTAGCTGAGATCGCCACCTGGCCCAGCGTCAGCGAGCGCTGCGGCATATCGCGCACGAACACCTTGCCGTCGGCCAGTTCGATATCATCTGGCGCGGCCTCGAAGAGATCGGCGGCCACCTGCTGCGCCTTCTCGCGCACTTTGACGGCGGCAAGGTGCATAGCCGACCCGGCAACCGTCGCGGCGCGGCTGGCAAAAGAGCCAACGCCCCAGTTGAACGCCTGCGAATCGCCTTCCGTCAAAAGCACATCTTCGGGGCGCAAGCCAAGCTGATCGGCCACAATCTGCGCGAATACCGTGGCGTGAGCCTGTCCTTGCGATGTGACACCTGTTGTAGCAAAGACACGTCCGTCCGATTCCACGCGTACATTGGCTCCCTCATAGGGGCCAATCGACGTGCCTTCGACATAATAGCCAATGCCGAGACCCAGGTAACGTCCCTGCTGGCGCGCCTCTGCCTGCATCTTTGAGAAGTTGTCGTAGTCCAGCAGTTCCTTTAGCTTATCAAGCCCGGCCTGATAGTCGCCGCTATCATATCTGGTCGGCCCGCCATCTTGATACACGAATCCCACGTCCCAGGGAAACTCGTCAGGCTGGATAAAGTTGCGCGCTCGCACTTCGCAGCGATCCAGATGCAGTTCCCTGGCAATACGATCCATGATGCGCTCCATCACGAAGACCGCTTGTGGGCGGCCAGCGCCGCGATAGGGGCTGACCGGCACTTTGTTCGTGTACACTACAGTAAACTCACTGGCATAGTGTTTCAGACGATACGGCCCCGGCAGAGAACAGGCGGTAATAATAGGAACGATGATCCCATATGGCGTGTACGCGCCGGTATCGTGCAGGAACCTGTCGCGCACCGCCAGCAGGATGCCTTGATCGTCGAAGGCGTACTCTACATCATGCAGTTGCCCGCGCTCCTGGTTGGCGGAGATAAAATTCTCGCGCCGGTCTTCGATCCACTTCACCGGCCTGCCAAGTTGCATGGCGGCAAAAGGCGTCAGGATTTCTTCGGGATAGAACAGCATGATCTTGGTGCCGAAGCCGCCGCCAACATGAGGGGCAATGACGCGCACTTTGTGTTCAGGTAAATGAAAGATCGCGGCGAGACCGTTGCGGATGGGAATGGGGCCTTGCGTCGAGATCCAGCACGTCAACATGCTCTCGTGATCTTCCCAACGCGCCAGCACGCCGCGCCC
>DATLSW010000337.1:0-3017 GCA_035533955.1 Ktedonobacteraceae bacterium
TCTCCAGGTTGACCTTTGACATAGAGATGCTCGCTTGGATAAAGATGCTCACCTGGATAGAGAGATTTTCCCGGATACAGATGCTCGTCTGGATAGAGGCGTTTTACCCAATACCAGAGGCTTTGAGAGCGATCAGCATCCAGAAAGATGAGAAGATTTTCATAGTGGAGTAAGGATACCTCTTTATGAATGGCTTTCCGTTTTCCCGCGTCAGGAATCTTGCCACCGGGCGACTTTACCTCAAAGACGACAACGCCCGCGAGTTCGGCTATTTCTTGCAATCGATAGGGCGTATCCTGCGCCATCAGCGTGATCGATTGTGTTAGCCTGGGCTGGCTCCAACCAAGTTCATTAAACAACGCGCTATAATCCAGGGCTTGCAAGTAATCACGAGCGCGCTTGATATTGAATGCCACTGTCATCTTTCGACTCCATCACGGTAGTTGATACTGCATATCATAGAGGTTAGAAGGACATTTGTAAAGATTACATCGTCCTGCGTCCCCCGCTGACGGAGATCATCTGGCCCGACACCCAGCGACCCTGCTCCGAAGCCAGGAAAACGATCGCGTCCGCCACATCTTCCGGTTGCCCGGCGCGCCCTAACGGGGTATCTTTGATAATCTGCGCCTCCAGCTCAGGCGAGATCCAACCCGTCTGGATCGGCCCCGGCGAAATGATGTTGGCGGTGATACCGTATCGACCAAGCTCGAAGGCCGCCGCGCGCGTATAGGACTCGGCGGCGTATTTGCTGGCTCCGTAGGATATCTCGTGGAAGAAGCCGGGCGCGCCGTCAGTACTGATGGTGATGATGCGTCCCCATCGCATATTACGCTCGACGCGCCTGCGCGCGAACTCGGCGATCAACAGCGCGATGGCGCGGCTATTCACGGCAAAATGGGCATCGTGCGAGTTCGCCGTCAGCGCAGTAGTTCTATAGCCAGCCGGAGCGCGATCAGCTCCAAGCAGACTCTCCGGTATAAACGAATCGGAGGTGCAGTGATCGGCGTTATTCACCAGGATATCGACGGGGCCAAATGCGACCTCGGCCCGATCAAAGAGCATGGGGATCGTCGCCGAGTCTGACAAATTGGCTTCGATGGCTTCCGTCCTCCCGCCCTGCTCGCGAATAGACTGCACCACCGCGTCAGCGCCCTGGGCGCGCCGCGCGTCGTAGAGGTTCAGATGCGCGCCAGCGTCTTCTTCGCCCAACGGCGGCATCCGCAAGTAATTGATCAGCACGGCCACGCCCTCCGCGGCCAGCGCCAGCGCCGTGGCCGCGCCAATGCCATGATTCGCGCCCGTAACGAGGGCGACTTTGTTCTGTAACTTCGTAGTTATCATGGTTGTTGTCTCCTTCTTCCTTCAAAAAATGTTTCTCCATCCTTGCAATCCCAGTAGGGGCAGAAAAACCAAAAAATCACCCGCAAAATGCTTGACTTTTCCCCAATCTGCCTGTACACTTCTAGCACAGATTTATTGTTGCTTAGCCTGTAGTGAAAGCTATGACACGACATTATAAAGGGAGTGAGTTCAATGCAGCAGACACTTGTCAATACGGCGCATTGCCCGCGCGGCTGGAGAACTCAACCCGTCAGTACCGCCAGAGGGTAGCCAGGCGTTCTACGCACATCAATGGCTTATCCCAGGTCGTTTGTCGCTTCCCGGCGCTCTCTTTTCTCTCCATCTCTCCTCGCAATGCGATACATTCCTCAACACGGATACGCAAAAACTATGACATTCACCCGTAAAGAATCGCGTGCAGTGTTCACGTTCCATACATGGCATCCGGTTGTTTCCATAACACCCGTACCAGAAAGGTTGTACCACCTTGCCTGAACAGTTACCCTTGTCTGCTTATCTGCGAAGATACACAGCCCCAACGGAGAGGAGGTGAAACGCATGAGAGGGAAACTACGCGACAAGCGTGCCGACATGCAGCCCGGCTATGTCAAGCGCGACCAGATCGATCGCCGTCGCTTGAACAAGCGCAATAATCGCACTCTGGCCTATCTGAACCAGCAGCTTGGCGATGACGAAGAAGCCTACCTGGAGGATGACCAGGTCAAAGTCACGCCTGTCCCAGCAAAATAAAGTGTAACAAACAATAAAAACTGGCCCGGACATGTCATTCTGAGCGGAGCGAAGAATCGCAAGTGAGCCAAATCGATCAGTCGCCCGCTTCGGATTCTTCGCTCCGCTCAGAATGACATGGCAACACCTCTGTTTCATGGCAGGCGATGATTTGCCGGATTGGGCAAGCCCAAATCAGCAAAATCACCACCTTTTACGGTATATCTACCTCTGGGAAGAGACGGCGCGCGATGACCAGCCGTTGAATCTGGGCTGTGCCTTCGAAGATGTCGAAAACTTTGGCATCGCGGAACCACTTGTTGAGAAACAGCTTATGCTCCGAGGTCTCGCCAGTGGCTGTGATGCGAACGCCTGCCGCCGTCGCCTTCATCACCAATCCGCCAGCATAGGCTTTGCTCATCGACGCCTCTTTCGAGTTCGGGATACGCCGGTCGGCCATCCAGGCTGCGCGCCAGACAAGGAAGCGCGCCATCTCTATCTCTTGCCCGATCTCCTCAAGTTCGTCTTCAATCGCGCTCCGTTTGTGCGCCGGATAGCCGCGCGGCAACTCCTCGTTGACCCACTGGCACGTCGTCTCGTAGGCCGCGCGGGCAATGCCCACGGCCAGCGCGCCCACCATCGGGCGCGTGGCGTCGAGCGTCCCCATCGCCGCCTTGAAACCAGCTTTCTTGGATTGATCGCGCCCGGCCAGCAAATGATCTTTGGGAACGCGGCAGTTCTCGTAGATCAATTCGGCAGTCTGCGAGGCGCGCAGGCCCATCTTCTCCTCAATGCGCCCAACAATCAGGCCGGGCGTGCCTTTGAGAACGACAAACGGGCGAATGCCCTCGCGTCCCAGGCTCTTGTCGATGGTAGCGAAAGTAACAACTACATCCGCGCGCGCGCCATTGGTGATGTAGTGCTTATGCCCGTTGATCACCCAC
>DATLSW010000338.1:0-4855 GCA_035533955.1 Ktedonobacteraceae bacterium
TATAAATTCTCCGCCCGCACCGCGTCGCCGCTCATCCTGGACTGCGGAGCCAATATCGGGATGAGCGTCCTGTATTTCAAAAAGCTGTATCCCCGCTCCCGCGTTATTGCCTTTGAACCCCATCCCGAAACGTTTAAGCTACTCGAACGCAACGTACAGCAGAACAATCTGCGTGATGTGCAACTGGTGAACGCTGCCATAGGCGACAGCACTGGCGAGATGGAGTTCTATGTCAACGATGACGCCGTCCATTGGTCGCTGAGCGATACCGGCATTCCCAATGCCTATGCCGGCCCTGCTGGCTGGAAAACCATCACCGTCCCCAAAGTACAGCTCTCTTCCTATATCAGCGAGCCGATAGATTACCTGAAGCTGGATATCGAGGGCATGGAAGAAATCGTACTGCGCGAGATCGAGGAACGGCTGAGCTATATTACTGAAATTCGTATGGAGTTCCATAGCCAGGTCGCCAATCCCGAAAATAACCTCGAAAGAGTCCTGCCTTTGCTCGCCCGTCACCAGTTCAAATTCGCCTTTGTGCGCGACCGCAAAACGCTGAGCCTGTCCCAGGTGCGGCGCGCCATCCAGAACAGCGAGAAGTATCTGTTTATGGTCTACGCGCATCGGCAACGCGCGCGTGTCTGGTGGCAATCCTACGTCGTTCCACAGATAATACGTGTCCAGAACCGGACCATGAGAAATGTATGATGACCCGCCCGTCGCGTGGGCTTGCCCCGCCCAGCGGGCCAGCCCCGCCCGTCGCCCATTCATTCCGCTTCCGCGGCATATCCAACACACCGCCAGTCCTATCTATTTGCCGCGCGGTGTACACTGAATAGTAGAGAGACTCCGGCATCGGGAATACGTGGGCGCGCTAAAGCGGCCCACGCAAGTTGGAAGGGAGGATGTGTGGCAAGATGCCATTAGCAACAACCATTGCCTCAGAGGGAGCCGTTCCACAGAACGATCCTGACGTAACGACGTCGCCGATCTACACACGTGACTTTTTCAAGGGACGACAAGCCAGAACAGCCCAGGCCGCCGCGCGCATCATTCCCCACGTTCTCGATCTCATACAGCCGACCAGCGTGATCGATATTGGCTGCGGCACAGGGGAATTTCTCGCGTCATTCAGTCAACATGGAGTAGACGACATCCAGGGCATCGATGGCTCATATGTCGAGCGTGACATGCTAGTGATCCCGCAGGAATGCTTTACGCCGTTCGATCTGAGCCAGCCCTTCACGCTCGACCGCCGTTACGACCTGGCCCTCTGCCTGGAAGTCGCCGAACACCTTTTACCGCAGAGCGCCGCGGACTTCATCGCCTCGCTTACACGCCTCGCGCCGGTCATTCTCTTCTCGGCGGCCCTTCCCTATCAGGGCGGCAACGGCCATCTTAACGAACAATGGCCCGACTATTGGGCCGATCTTTTCAAGCAGCATGGCTATCTTCCTGTAGACGCCCTGCGCCGTCGCATCTGGAACGACCGCGAGATCCCTTTCTGGTATCGTCAGAACATCCTCATCTTCTGTACCGCCGCGGCGCTGGACGCCAACGCGGCGCTGGCCCTGGCATACCAGGCAACCAACCCGGAGAGCTTATCGCTGGTGCATCCTGAGTGGTACCTGGAATGCAACACCAAATATCTGCGCATATTGCGCGGTCTCCTGACACACGTCGCATTCCTGTGGCGCATGAAGAACGCAGCAAAACAAGTTATCAAGAGGTAAAAGCTATGAGCAACGTGCGTAGGGGCCGATTGATCGCGCCCACCTCTCTACTCACCAGAACCATTGATGGGTTGACGTTTTCCTTTGTGAATGAAAGTGACTTTGATCTGCTGTACAATGAAATCTTCAAGGTGAACGAGTATAAATTCTCCACACACACGACAGCGCCGTTCATTCTCGATTGCGGAGCGAACATCGGGATCAGTGTCCTCTATTTCAAAAAGCTCTACCCGCGCGCCCGCGTCATCGCCTTCGAACCAAACCCTGAAACGTTTCAGTTACTTGAACGCAACGTCCAGCAGAACAACCTGCGTGATGTGCAGTTGGTGAACGCCGCTGTTGGCGGCAGCGACGGCGAGATGGAGTTCTATGTCAACGATGACCCCACTTTCTGGTCGTTAAGCGACACGGGCATTGCCAACAGCTATGCCGGCCCCGCTGGTTGGAAAACCATCACTGTCCCCCAAGTGCGCCTCTCTTCGTATATAGCCGAACCAGTCGATTACCTGAAGTTGGATATCGAAGGCATGGAAGAGATTGTACTGCGCGAAATCGAGGCACGCATTGATACTATCGCCGAAATTCGTATGGAATATCATAGTCATATCGCCAATCAGCAGAATGATCTCGAGAGGGTTCTCTCTTTGCTGGCGCGTCACCAGTTCAAATTCGCCTTCGAGCGCGACCGCAAATTACTCAGCCTGCCCCAGGTGAAACGCGCTATTAAGAGCAATGAGCAGTATTTGTGCATCATCTATTTGCACCGGCGGCGCGCGCGCGTCTGGTGGCAATCCCGCGTGGTTCCCCAGATAGTGCGTGTCCAGAACCGGATCATTAGAAAAGTATGATGACCGAACAAGAGCAACGCCCGCGCATCGCCTACTTGACGCAAGGCGATCCGCACGATAAACGCGCCTGGTCATGCAGTCTATATTATATCGGGCAGGCTCTGCGACAGCACTGCGGCGACGTCTCCTCCATTGGCCCGCTGCCGCTGCCCCCGCCGCGGTTGTCCGACCGGCTCAGAGCGAAAAGTTCGCGGCTACTGCGGCGCCGCTACCTGTACGAAACCAATTTGCGCGCCGCATATACTTGCGGACAGCAGGCCGCGCGCAAGCTGGCCGTAGGGGTTGACAGCCTCTCCGGGGGAGAGGTAATCTTGCGCCCTGACGTCATCGTCGCCGTTGCCAGCGAGGCAGCCATCGCTTATCTGGAAACAGAGACGCCGATGGTGCTGGTGGGCGATACGACGTATGCTCAATTAGTGGACTACTTCCCATATTACAGTCACATCTCCGGACGTTCACTACGCGAGATACACACGATCGAGCAGCGCGTCTTCGCGAAAGTGCGCGCGTCGATCTTCACTTCGGAGTGGGCCGCGCGCTTTGTCATTGACCGGTATCACGCTGATCCGCGCCATGTCTACGTCGTTCCCTTCGGCGTCAACCTGGATAGCATCCCAGAACCGGCCATCGCCAACGCGAGAACACGCTCAGAAACGTGCAGGTTGCTCTTCATGGGCGTCGAGTGGCAGCGCAAAGGCGGCGACATCGCCTATCAGACGCTGCTCGCCTTGCGCGCCAAGGGTACCGACGCTGAACTGATCGTCTGCGGCTGCACGCCGCCCGCGCAGCTTGTACATAAACATATGACCGTCATTCCGTTCCTGAACAAGAACGATCCGCGCCAGCAGCAACAATTGGAGCAGCTTTTCATCACTGCCCATTTCCTTTTGCTGCCGACGCGCGCCGATTGCGCGCCAAACGTCTTTCGCGAAGCCAGCGCCTTCGGCTTACCGGTGATCACCACCAACACAGGCGGCGTCTCCGGCATCATCCACGAGGGCGAGAACGGCTACATGCTGCCTCTGTCCGCGCGCGGCGACGATTACGCCGCCTTGATCGCGCGTATCTACGGCGCTGAGGAACACTATACGCGCATCGTACAGAGTAGTCGGGCTGCTTTTGAGCAGCGTTTGAACTGGGATGCCTGGGGACGCAGCATCCATGACATTTTAGTGCAAGAATTGGAAATGGGGACATCCACAGCGAACTATGCACAATCATCGTCTGAACATCGCTTTTCTGACATCCGAACCGGCACAGGATAAACGCAGCTATTCCGGCAGCCTGTATTATATGGGGCGCGCGCTGGAGCAATACTGCGGCACTGTCACCTACCTCGACCGTGTTCTCTCGTGGCAAAAACGCTACGTGGGGCGTATTCTGCACGAAACCTCACGGCGCGTTCTGAGAAAGAATGTCGCTTACGACCGCCTGCTCTTTGTGGCGCGGAAGCAGAGCGCCATCGCCGCGCGCCGCCTGCAAGGACAGCGTTTCGACGTGATCGTCGCGCCCAATTGCGTGCCGGAGATCGCTTTTTTGCAGACAAGCGTTCCCATTCTGCTGCCCCTTGATGTGACTTTTCGCTTGCAGCGCGATTACTACCCGCTCTACTCGCGCCTGCTGGCGTGTTCCGCGCGGCAGGCGGAAGAGGTCGAGGCGGCGGCCTTTCAGAACGCGGCGGCGCTGCTCTTTTCATCGCCCTGGGCGGCGCGCTCCGCCATCGAGGATTATGGGATCGACCAGCGCAAGGTGCGCAGCCACTTCTTCGGCGCTAATCTCGATCATATCCCGACGCGCGCACAGGCGCTGGCGCGTAGAGGCACGACCCCCACAAGGGAGGCCGCTACATGTGGGGGTCGTACCTCTACATGCCGTCTGCTCTTCATGGGCATCGGCTGGCAACGCAAAGGTGGCGACATTGCCTGCGAGACGCTGCTTGCCTTGCGCGCTATGGGCATCGACGCCGAACTGATCATCTGCGGCTCAACGCCCCCCACCGGACAGGCTGATGAACATATGACGGTGATCCCATACCTGGACAAAAACGACGAGCGACAGGCGCGCGAGATTGAGAAGCTCTACGCGCTGTCGGACTTCCTGCTCCTGCCCACGCGCGCCGACTGCGCTCCCAATGTCTTCAAAGAAGCCAACGCTTTTGGCCTGCCCGCCATCACCACCAGCACCGGCGGCGTAGCCGACATCGTGCGCGACGGCGAGAACGGCTACGCGCTGCCCTACGAAGCGCGCGGCGACGACTACGCCCGCCTGATCGCC
>DATLSW010000339.1:0-2890 GCA_035533955.1 Ktedonobacteraceae bacterium
TTTCCAGATACTCTATCCCAGCACATGGGATACCACGCCAGAGCGCGCCAGTTCGCCCTATAACGCAATGGCGAATATCGAGGCCGCGCACGCCATCTTTGCGCGCGACGGCTACAACTGGCACGAGTGGGTGTGCTGACCTGTAACGAATCCCGCAACGAATAAGGAATTCGAGGCAGAATTACCAGGGCGACCCTTACAGTTGCCCTGGTAATTCTGCCTGTTTATTGGGGTATTTCACGCGCTTACCAGGGAGTATTCCTCAGCAAAGGCCAGGGCGATGCTTGCCCCCGCCCTGAGGTGCGCGCGAGATTTTGGCAATCTTCCGGCGTAGCGGCGGCATTTATGACGCCTGTGTGGTTCCATGCCGCCTCTGACAGGCGTCATAAATGCCGCCGCTACGCATCGCGTGACAGGCCCGCGTTCCATCCATATGATATGCTATGAGCAGAACTGTGCGAGAACGTAAGGAGCGATACGAGATGCCTGGAGAAGTTGCGCTTGTCCATCAAGTGGGCAGAGCATATATGCCGCTGGTCGATAGAAGCCAGCTTGTGTATGTGCTAGTCGAAGCCAGCCCGACGGAGGTGATGGCTCAGGTGCGAATGCCGTTAAATTTCGCCTTTGTACTCGACCATTCCGGCTCAATGAGAAAGGGCGGGAAGCTCACAAGCGTCAAAGAGGCGGTCAAAATGGTGATCGATCACCTCGCGCCGTCTGACTACATCTCGGTGGTGACGTTCAGCGACCGGGCGGAAACGATCATCTCCTCAATGCCTGCCAGGGATCTCCAGGGCATGAAGGCCGCCGTCGAGCGCGTTAAAATCGGCGGCGGCACGAACATGGGACGCGGCATGAGGGTAGGACTGGATGAATTGCTGCGCTGGAACATTCCCAACGCCGTCAAGCGTATGATCCTGCTCACCGACGGCAGAACCATTGGCGAGAAAAAGTGCCGCGGGCTGGCCGTGGAGGCGCGCGCAGCCAACGTCGTCATATATCCGCTCGGCATCGGCTCCGACTGGGATGAAGACCTGCTCAACGAAATGGGGCTGCTCAGCGGCGGCGCGGAAGCCGAGTTCATCAGAACGCCGGAAGACGCGATGAACGTCTTCCAGCAGCAGATGCAGAGCGCCATGGATGTCGCGGTGCGCAACGCCGTGCTGACATTGCGGTTGCCTGCCGGAGTCATGCCCAAACGCGCCACCAGGGTTTTGCCGACCATCGGCGAGTTCGATGCCTCCGTCCTCTCCGACCGGCAAATTGTGATTCCCCTGGGCGACCTGGAAAAGCATAATCCCCCGGCAATCTTGATCGAGCTGTTGGTCGAGCCGCGCCCGGCTGGCTTGTTCCGCATCGCCCAGGCCGAGCTTGCCTACGATGTCCCCATGCTGGGGCGCGTCGGCGAAAAAGCGCGCGACGACATCACCGTGACTTTCCGAAGCGACGCGGCGTCCTTTGAAATGAATGCTGGAGTGATGAACTTTGTTGAGAAAGCCAATGCTCACCGTCTTGTCACCAGAATGCTGGACGAGTACCGCCGCACCGGCGCTTCCACCACGCGCCTTGCCCCCAATGTAACGCGCGTCCTCGACGCGGAGACGCAAGCCGCCCTTGAGCAGATTACTCAGGGTCAGCAAATCTCCCAGGAACAGGTGAAAGTCATCGGCAACAAGACGCGCAAGCTGACGCAGCGCCTGGATCTTGGATAGCATAGAGTGACATCTCAAACGCGAGAAAGGAAACGACCTATGAGCGCTGACGATATAAATGCACCACGCAACAACATCGACTTTGTGAGCTATTCTGATCAGGGAGGGCGCGGCGATGGCGTGCAGATCATGGTTCACAAGGGATATGCCTATATCGGCCATATGTTCAGCAACGGCGTCACGGTGATGGATGTCAGCGACCCGCGCAATCCGCGGCCTATCAATTTTCTGCCGACGCCGCCGAATACGTGGGCGCTGCATCTCCAGGCCCACGATGATCTGCTGCTGGTCGTCAACGGCGTCAACATCTATTCGCCCAACCTCCACATCGAGAAGGCGGAATATTACAGCCAGTCCTTCGCCGATACGTTCGGCAAGCAGCAGCTTGACTTCGCCGCCGGTATGCGCGTGTATGATATTGCGCGGCCTGCTGAGCCGCGAGAGATCGGTTTCATGCCGGTCGAGGGCTTTGGCCTGCACCGTATCTGGTACGTTGGCGGGCGCTACGCCTATGCCTCCGCCTCGCTTTTCGGCTATACTGATCATATTTTCATCGTTATCGATCTGGCCGATCCCACGCGGCCGCAGGTTGTGGGGCGCTGGTGGATACCCGGCATGTGGCGCGAGGGCGGTGAGGAGCCGACCTGGCAGGCCGGGAGACGCTACGCGCTGCACCACGCTATTATCGCCGGAACGACGGCCTATGGCTGCTGGCGCGACGGCGGTCTGACGCTGCTCGACGTGAGCGATCCCACACAGCCTCAATTGATCGCGCACCGCAACTGGTGTCCACCCTTCGGCGGCGGCACGCACACCAGCCTGCCGCTGCCCGACCGCCATCTCGCCATCGTGGCCGACGAGGGTGTGCTGGACAACTGCACCGATGGCGTCAAGTACACCTGGGTCGTGGACGTGCGCGAGCCGAGCAATCCCGTCACCATCGCGACCTTTCCGACGCCGTCCGAGGAAGATTACTGCGCGAAAGGCGGCCATTTTGGCCCGCATAATCTGCACGAGAACCGTCCAGGCTCTTTCCAGAGTTCAGAGCTGATCTTCGCGACCTACCAGAACGCGGGCGTGCGCGTCTTCAACATCAGCAATCCCTTCCGTCCCGAAGAGGTCGCCTATTTCGTGCCACCCGCGCCGCGCCGCATGTATGATCCGCGCCCCGCCAGCGC
>DATLSW010000340.1:0-4242 GCA_035533955.1 Ktedonobacteraceae bacterium
CGAAAGAAGAGGATAGTATCAGGGTTTTGCGCCTTGATCTGCAAATATTGCGTGCGCACAGGGCTATGCGCCGGATTGTCTTTTTCGTATTCTTTGAATAGCACGGCATGACCTGAAAATGTAGGGTCAAAACACGAACAAATGTTGCATGTATCCTACGATGAAGTGACGTCATTGTCAAGAAAATCACCAAAATTGGCCGGGCCATCGCTCTGCGCCCTACTAGTCACGCGGGCGCAAACGTGATACAATAGCCTCACTGACCTATCGCCAATCCAATATTCTTGACACAAGTAGAGTACATTGATATGCGCTATGCAATCTTTAGTGACGTACACGCCAACCTGGAAGCGCTCGAAGCGGTGCTGGCAAAGATAGATGAAATCGCCGAAGAAAACCCTATTGACCAGTTCTGGTGCCTCGGCGATCTGGTCGGTTATGGGCCTGATCCGAATCGCTGCATAGAACTGGTGCAAGAACGGACCGATGTCATTATTGCCGGCAACCATGATTGGGCCGCTATCGGCAAGCTCGATCTGGAAGATTTCAGCGACGCGGCGCGTATCTCGGCGGAATGGACAACAAAACAACTGACGGACGAGCATCGCGCCTTTCTTGCACAGCTTCCCGAACGGCTGGAGATCGATGGCTGCACGCTTGTGCATGGCAGCCCCTATGGCCCGCTTTGGGAATATCTGACCTCGGAGGTGTTTGCCGAACGCAGCTTCCAACATTTCGAGACGTGCTACTGTTTTGTGGGCCATACCCATATCCCTGTCATCTTTCAGCAGCCCGATGCTGTTGCGAACGTTCCAACACATCCGCTGGAGGATACCGACGTCAGCGATTTGCTCGAATTGGCGGACGAGGAAGCAGGCCATAGTGTCGTTGTGTCCTCTACCGCTTTTCAGGCGGAGGCGGCTGAAAGCCCGGATAACGCCGCGGTAGCGACAGAGCAACCCGCGCAAGACCAGGAAAGCAAAGTCCGTGCTGAGGCAAGCGTTCATACGAACGAGGACGAATTATCTGAAACGCCGCTCGTTGTCACTGACGAAGCAGGTAATGGCTATCGTAGCGACGACGCGGATGATGCCGAAGCGGCCCTGTATGACGCGGACGCCACGTCGGAGTCAGTGCTGAGAGACGCGGAACACCTCAATAGCGAGATCGAAGAATTGCTCGAATTGCTGGGATTGTCGCGCAGTATGATCCAGGTGACGAATAAGATGATTGTTCCACCGGAGGGCCATTGGGATGCCCCGGAAGACCATCGCTTCATCATCAATCCCGGCGGCGTCGGCCAGCCGCGCGACGGCGATCCGCGCGCAGCTTTTATGATCTACGATACCGAAGCCGGTTGCGAATTCTACCGTGTCAAATACGACTTTCAGAAAACGCAGGAGAAGGTCATCAAGGCCGGCTTGCCGCAGTACCTCGCGATTCGTCTCGCTTTCGGTCGCTAGCAGTCGGTTGTGGATAATGACCAATGAAAATGAATGTCAGGCTGGGATTGCCCAGCCTGCATGATAGACAGAAACTCCCTATGAAAATGATTGTTGGCCTGGGCAACCCCGGCCTGGAATATAGGCAGACGCGCCACAATGTGGGCTTTCGCGTGGTTGATGCATTCGCCGAACATATGGGTTGGCAATGGTCGGAGCAGCGCAGCCGGGCCATTCTGGCAAGCGGCACGGTGGGCGCGGAAAAAGTTGTGCTGGTCAAACCCCTCACCTATATGAATCTGAGCGGCGAAGCCGTCGGCGCGCTGATGCGCTGGTATAAATTGCTGTCACTCGCTGATCTGCTCGTTGTCTGCGATGACCTCGATCTGCCAGTGGGCAAAGTGCGCTTGCGTCCAAAAGGCAACTCCGGTGGACAAAAAGGATTGGAGAGCATCATCCACCATCTGCATAGCAATGACTTCCCGCGCCTGCGCATTGGTATTGGTCGCCCGACGCACAGCCGCGGCGATCCAATCAGCCATGTGCTGGGCTTCCCCGGCGGAGATGAGCGTATCCTGCTCCAGACAGGCGAGGAGAAGGCCGCCGAAGCGATCCCTTTGTTCATCACACAGGGGCTTGAGACGGCCATGAATATCGTCAATCTCGATCCCGAAGCGGCCCAGCGAGCGGAGGAGCGGCGCAAGCAGCAGCAGGAACGACGCGAGCAGGAGCGATTGCGGCGCGAAGCCGAACAGTCAAAGGAGAGCGACGGATCGGCTTCGCCCGAAGGCTGACGATAATCCGTTTTATTACCACTGGATGCACATTCTCTCCTTGCTGTTCAGCTTATGTAGGCAGGAGTTTTGAGTGCCGCTTGATCCAGCTCCCAATCTCGTTCACTACTTGTTCAGTCACATGACCAGCCACGGTGTAGGTGGCGGGAGTGGCCTTTTTCCCGCCTTCTATGAGCATAAAGAGGTGGCTGAGGGCGGGATATATGATAAACTGCACGTCGCCGCGCCCACTCAACGCGTCTTGCCAGATCTGGAAATCATCTCGCGTGACCTGGTAGTCGCCATCGCCCTGTAAGAAGAGCATTGGCTGTTTGAGCGTTTGCGCCACTTTCTCCGGCTGGTAGGCGTTTAAGTCGATCCAGTAGGCAGCCGGGACGTTGAGGGGCAAGTCGGTCGCTGCCGCTGTCGGCAAGCGTTTGGCATCTTTGACCAGCTCCACTTGCTTTTTGAGTAGAGCGAGCTGCTGCTGCCGCGCCACAGGATCGGGTATACTCAGTGAAAGCACATAGGTCATCTGATCCAGGATCACATCCTCTAACGGCCGCGCGGAACCCGCCAGGATAATCAGGCCGCGAATCCGCGGGTCAGCAGCGCCAATGCGTGGGGCCAGGTAGCCGCCCAGGCTGTGTCCCAGTACAAAGATCTGCTGCGCGTCGATCTCTGGCCGAGCGCGCAAGAGAGCCACCGCTTCCAGCGCATCGTCGATGACCTCTTCCTTGACTGTGAGCGTTTCCCTCTCACTGCCCAACTGAGCGGCATAGACTTTCGTGCGTTTCTCGTAGCGCAGCACGGCGATGCCCTGCGAGGCCTGTCCCCAGGCCAGATCGCGAAACGGCTTGTTGGGCGGGATCGTCTCGTCGCGGTCCAGTGGTCCCGATCCATGCACCAGAAGCAGCGCCGCAAACGGCCCGTCGCCTTGCGGAATACTCAATGTTCCTGGCAACACCCATTTTCCGTGTCCGATCTGCACCTCCTGTTCGTGAAAACGCTCGGGCCGCGCGTACAGCGGAGGCCTATAGGTCGCGTTTACTTGCTGTTCAACGGTTCCCACAGGCGTCACCGTTAAACCGACGATCTCACCCGCGTCATTCAAGGTGATGTTCACATCGAGGCTTGCCCGCTCGAAGATGCATGTGATCACCTGCACCAGACCCTGTGGTGTCTGCACGGCAGATATTTTCCCCTGTTCCTGAAACGCTCCAAACTGCTGTTCAAGTCCCTGCCAGGTAGCCTGGATTGTTCCAACAGGGATGAAAGGTTTGATGCGATCAGCCAGGCGTTGCTCCACTGCGGCAAAATCACCCTGGGCCACTTGTGTGACAATTTGTTGAGCAATATCCATCATATCTCCCTTCCGGTGTCTTTTGTTTTGCACGCTATATCATCCATCGTGCAAAATAGATCAGGGTATTTCAGCAGGAGTCCTTAGTCGAATGGCGGCGAAAGCTGCTGATCGCCATGCACCACGATGCGCTGATAGACCACGTATGAGTAGACCGTCGAGCCGAGAACCATCAGTAGCACGACCGCCAGCAGGCCATAGAAGCGTACTGCCGGTATGAAACTGAGGACGACATTGACCAGCCCACCGATCACAAAAATCCAACCGCCGAAGCGGTGCGTGCGTTCCCAAACTGTTTCATTGGTGAGCGTCCAGGGCGTGCGAATGCCAGCCCAGAAATTGCGCCTCAGCTTGCCCATGTAATTGCCTATGAAGATGAACAGCACCGACACCGCGAGACTTACGATCAGCGACATATCAATCGCAACATGGAAGGCAGCGGCGGTGGTAGCCAGTTGTATCATGAGCAAGAATAAAAATGTCCCGGCAAGAATAACATTGATGACATTGCGGTTAGCGCGCGGATTCTGGTTGCCCAGGCGAGGGCTGGCCGCCAGCAGCACCTGGAGCAGCACAAAAATGCCGATGCTCAACAAGGGAGACAGCAGGACTACCTGTAACTTAGGCGCGTAGGCGTCGATCTGCCCGGCGACGTTCCAGTGCG
>DATLSW010000341.1:0-6087 GCA_035533955.1 Ktedonobacteraceae bacterium
GGCGGCCCATAATTCACAGTAGTCGGGATAGGAACAACACTGGCTTTCGTTAAGGCATGGAGAGCCACAGTACTCCCTATCGCAATGAGCGCGATGAACACGAGAGCGCCAATGATCACTCGCCAACGTCGAGAACGGTGAGGCGGTGGAAACCACTCGTCATCGTCTTCTGGTAGCTCATTTTGTCGATCACTCATTACATGCTCCTACCAAAAATCTTCAATTATGATCAATCCCCTGAATTAAGCCCTGCTAGTATAGTGAACGCCGTTGTCAGGTTCTGGGTTCATTATAATTTCCTTCATGGTATAGCACAAGGTAGCAAGCACAAGCTACCTTCGTTAGCGATAGCCAGCCGTGGGAAAGCACCATCTTACCAGAGATAAGTATACAGCGAGTTATATCAAAAAAACAAGCACCATGAATTTGTCCATAATATTCTATAATTAGATGCAATCTGTCGATATTGTACAGATATTGCTCCTCCTTCCCAAAACCCCCGAAATCGGGTATACTGCGATTGGGGTAGTATTGCGAAGTGGAGGAGGAAGAGCGGAATGTATACAAGGATACGCCATCATCGCATTCACCTCTATCCCTATGCCATGAAAGATGTCCCGTATCTGCACGCGCCCTTCATCGGCTCCAGCCCTCTACCAGCCGTCTATACACGCCATAGCCGCAAAAGATCCCCTCGCTTGCGCAAGATTTTGCTGATCCCCTTGTATCTCAGCGCGTATGATAAAATGAAGCCGTCTTATCGTGAAATACCTTGAACACTAGAACAGACTTTAGGAATGAGATTTTAGAGATTTATGCAGACACAGGCGATTATCCAGGCACACAAGGTCAAGAAAATTTATCGCAATGGACATCTGCGCGTCGAGGCGCTACATAACGTTTCGATGGAGATTGCGCAGGGCGAGATGGTGGCGATTATGGGGCCGAGCGGCTGTGGCAAGACGACGCTGCTCAACTGCCTCTCCGGCCTCGACTCGATCGACGAGGGCGCTGTCTTGATCCAGGGCGACAACCTGCGCGATCTGAGCGACCGCGCTCGCACGGCCTATCGGGCGCGGCATATGGGTTTCATCTTCCAGGATTTCAACCTGCTGCCGGTACTGTCGGCGGTAGAGAACGTAGAATTACCGTTGCTGGTGGCAGGAATACCCGGCAAGAAGGCGCGCAAACGGGCATTGGAAATGCTCGACCAGGTAGGATTGTCCGATCGCGCGCGGCATCAACCGGCGGAGTTGTCTGGCGGCCAGCGCCAGCGCGTGACCATTGCCCGCGCGCTTGCGAACGAACCGGCGCTGGTGTGGGCCGACGAGCCAACCGGCAACCTGGACAGCGAGACGGCCCAGGAGATCATGGAACTGCTCAGCCGTCTCAACCGCGAACAGGGGCAGACGTTTGTGCTAGTCACACACGCTATGGAAGTGGGCAACCTGGCCGACCGCATCATTCAGATGCGCGACGGCCAGATCGTGTAGGTTCAATCGCGAGAGGATACGGTGAATCATGAATACCCACGAGCATGTCAAATTCTGGCACGACGCCGCGCTGGGTGATCTTGAGCTTCTCCACGCGACCTATATCACACACGCCTTTGCTCCTCATACGCACGAGGGCTACGTGATAGGCGTGATTGAACAGGGCGCGGAGCAGTTTACCTATCACAGAAGCAAGCATGTCGCTCCAGCCGGTAGCATCGTGTTTATCAATCCAGGTGAAATGCATACCGGGTCGTCGGCAGCGGACCATGGTTGGACGTATCGGACGCTCTACCCATCAACCGCGCTGTTACAGCAGGCGGCATCCGATCTCGTTGGGCAACCACGCGACATCCCTTTCTTCGCTGAACCGGTGATTCACGATCCTGAGCTGGCGGCTGAAATTGCTCGCACGCATCGCGCCTTCGCAGAGCAGGCGCCTGTTCTCGAACGAGAATCGCGGCTCCTATGGACATTAGCCAGGCTCATCGTGCGCTATGCCGATGATCGCCCATATGTCACTCCACTCGTGAAAGAGCATCGCGGAATCAACCGCGCGCGCTCCTATCTTGAGGAAAACTCTGCCGAGAACATTTCTCTCGCGCAACTTGCCACGATTGCTCAACTCAGCCCATTTCATCTGCTTCGCCTCTTTCGCAGCCAGGTAAGCTTGCCTCCTCACGCCTACCAGATGCAAGTACGGATCACCCGCGCCAGGCAACTGCTTCAGGCAGGGATGTCATGCGTCGATACCGCGCTTGCCGTGGGCTTTGCCGACCAGAGCCACTTTACCAGGCACTTTAAGCGCATTACTGGCGTGCCTCCCGGCCTGTACCGCGAAATTCACCAAAAATAGCAAGATCAGACAAGACGATCCTCTCATAGCCTTCTATAATAAACAGCGCTATGACTAGATCACGTTCTGAATTCTTGCTCGGTATCAGGGACGAACTCCCCATCCTGTCAGGTGTGTTGCCTTTCGGTATGATCTATGGCGTGTCGGCGATCAGTGTTGGCATTCCGGCGAGCATCGCGCAGGCCATGTCTTGCATCGTCTTCGCGGGTTCGGCGCAGTTCGTCATCACCCAGCTCATCGCGGCTGGTACGCCTTCACCTGTCGTCATTTTGACCGCTTTTATTGTGAATATCCGCCATATTCTCTACAGCGCCTCGATAGCTCCGTATACCCGCAAGCTTCATCCTCTGTGGAAGTTGCTGCTGGCATATCTCCTGACCGACGAGGCATATGCCGTGACAATTTCGCATTATCAGAAGACTGGAGACGACGAACAGAAGCATTGGTATTTCCTGGGCGCCGGTCTGGCATTGTGGACAACGTGGCAATTGAGTACCGCCGCGGGTATTTTCCTGGGAGGGCAGATACCCGTGGGCTGGTCGCTGGACTTCGCAGCAACACTCACATTCATCGCGCTTGTTGTACCCGCGCTCAAAGATCGCGCCAGCACAGCCGCCGCGCTGACCGCCGCATTGGCCGCGCTGTTAGCCAACGCGCTGCCAATGAAGCTAGGAATAGCTATCGCAGCACTGACTGGCATTGCTGTTGGCTTTACTATGGAGATGAAGAAAAAATAGGAAGGGGCCAGCTATGTCACAGGGATTGCTCTGGTTGACCATCATCATTGCCGGGATGTTAACTCTCGGTATCCGCCTGTCCTTTATTGTATTCATGAGCGAGACGCAAGTTCTACCTCGATTGCGACAGGGATTACGCTTCGTGCCTGTTTCAGTGCTATCGGCGCTCGTCGCTCCCGCGCTTCTCTTCCCCGGCGGCTCACTAAATATCTCCTTCAGCAATACCCGCCTTATCGCGGGCATACTCGCGATAACTGTAGCCTGGCGCACAAAAAATATCCTGCTGACCATCGTTGCCGGGATGGTATGCCTGCTCATCTTGCAGGCATACATCCCGACTCACTAGTTTTCAATGCGCCAGTTCGTAACCGCCGGACGGAGCGCGCACCATGTCACGTACCACGTCTTTGATATTAGCTGAGGAGATGCCGACCAGTTCGCGCAGGATGGAGGGCGCGCCGTGTTCGATGGGCCTGTCAGGGCAACCGATGACGCGCACGTCGACATCATGAATATGCTGGCTGGCGAGCAGTTCCAGCACGGCGCTGCCGAACCCGCCCGCGACGACGTGATCTTCGATGGTGACGAGGCGGCGCGTACCCTTCGCCAAACGCAAGATCACTTCCTCGTCGAGCGGTTTAGCCCAACGCGCGTTGACGACAGCGACAGAGATACCTTCTTCCGCCAGTTCTTTGGCCGCGAGTTCGGCCTGCGCCACCGTCGAGCCATAAGCCAGAACAGTACAATCCTGCCGCTCCGCCAGTTCGAGCGTGGACGGGCTGAGCAGTTCAGCTTTGCCGATTTCTAGCGCGTGCAGTTCGGCATCAAGCGGCACACCGAGAGCTTTGCCGCGCGGGTAGCGCAGGCCGACCGGCCCATCCATATAAAGGGCGGTATAGAGCATGTGACGCAGTTCGTTCTCGTCTTTGGGGGCCATGACTTTCATGTTGGGGATCATACGCATGAAGGCAATATCGAAAACGCCGTGCTGTGTCTGGCCGTCTTCGCCGACGATACCGGCGCGATCCAGCGCGAAAACAACGTGTAAGTTCTGCATACAGACATCGTGGATCACCTGGTCGAAGGCGCGCTGCAAGAAGGTCGAGTAGATGGCAGCGACGGGGCGCATCCCGGCGGCGGCCAGCCCCGCGGCGAAGGTAACGCCGTGCTGTTCCGCAATGCCCACATCGAAATAGCGTTCGGGAAAACGCCGCTGTAGCTTATAAAGACCCGTCCCCTCAGCCATCGCGGCGGTAATGCCGACAATGGACTCGTCTTTCCCTGCTAACTCGACGAGTGTATCGGCAAACACATCTGTGTAGGTCGGAGGATCGTTGAGATTCTTCTTAATGATGCCGGTTTTGTAGTCGAACGCGCCTGGGCCGTGCCACTTGGTAGCGTCTTGCTCGGCAAAATCCCAGCCCTTGCCCTTCGTGGTCATGACCTGGACAATGACCGGGCCTTCGATGTGCTTGACATTCTCGAAAACATCGAGCATGAGGGGAATATCATGGCCGTCGAAGGGGCCAAAGAACTTGAAGCCGAGTTCCTCGAAAATCGTGCCGCTTTTGCTCGGCAGCATGAAATGCTTGAAACTCATTTCAGCGCGCCCTGCCGCTTCACGGGCCTTATCGCCAACAACCGGTAGTTTCTCGATAGAGCCTTTCGCCATGGCGCGCAGTCGCTGATAGCTCCTGGTTGTTTCAACGTGACGCGCCTTACTCATGGACAGGTGAATGGCCCCCACATTATCAGAAATGGATTTTTCGTTATCATTCAGGATGATGATCAGGTTTTTCTTGAGGCTGCCCGCGTTGTTGATAGCTTCTAAGGCCATGCCGCCGGTCAGCGCGCCGTCGCCGATGACGGCAATGACCTTGTACTGCTCGCCGCGCAGATCGCGCGCCGCGGCGAAGCCGAGGGCCGCCGAGATCGAGGTGCTGGCATGACTGGCGCCGAAAACGTCATACTCGCTCTCGTCGCGCCGCAGATAGCCCGATAGTCCGCCGAATTGTCTGATGCTATGAAAACGGTCGCGCCGACCGGTTAGCAGCTTATGCACATAGGCTTGATGCCCGATATCCCAGATAAGGAGGTCGCGCGGAGTATCGAAAACGCGATGCAGGGCCATCGTCAGTTCAACAACGCCCAGGTTGGGCGCGAGATGGCCGCCCTTCACCGAGACCTTCTCTATTATCTCCTGGCGAATTTCCTGGGCCAGTTTGCGCATCTGTGCTACGCTCAGCGCACGCAACTGGTCAGGTGTATCTATGCTGTCAAGAATCCTTACCACTGGGTTTCCTCCAATGCTCAGTTCCAGTTCCATCGTCACGGAACGTTCCGCGACTCGTAGAAATCAATAATCCAGACGTACAACATATAAAAAAGACACCCTGCTAGAGCAGAAAGGGTCTAAGGTAGATTCATCTTGTATTATAGGAGCTACGCAAAGCACGCGACAAACGCCGCAGCCAGCAAAAAGTTGCACTGGGGGACTTGACAACACTCCCTAACCCGTAGGGGCGTGGGCTTGCCCCGCCCAATTCATGTATGGAGATTTGCATGAGCGGGGCAAGCCTACGCCCCTACAAAAAAACATCTTGACAGGACATCGCATTCTACTTATTATAGTGGCAGTTTCGGACACGAGATCGGCGCGTATCAAGAGCGCGGCAGGAGATCGTTTCGTTTGGGTATACGCTCGCGCGCTGCTCGTAGCGCCGCGAAGATTGTACTGTTTAAATACAGAGTGAAAGGGAGAGGCAGTACCAGTATCCAGGTGATCGGCCTGGGCATCGTTGAAGCGTCCGTTCAACGCATACGTACTGCGAAGTAAACTCATGGTAAGAAAAGATAGTGAGAAAGATTCGGAGCGGCCACACTACTATTCGCAATTCTGGCTCGATATTGCCGCGGGACGCAAAACCATCGGCGGACCCAGGGCCAATGACGAGGCTGACGTCATTGAACCAGAGCTAGATGAGCCTATCCCGCTGCGCCG
>DATLSW010000342.1:0-14787 GCA_035533955.1 Ktedonobacteraceae bacterium
ATCGCGATGCCCGGCCACGGCGATGCAGCGCATCCCGGCGGCGTGCGCGGCCTGTACGCCCGCGACAGCATCCTCGATCACGAGGCACATGGCAGGGACAGCGTCGAGTTCTTGTGCGGCCTTCAGGAAAATGTCGGGAGCGGGCTTGCCGTGAGCTACGGTTTCGCCGGAGACGAGTTTTGCGAGATAGCGATTGAGACCTAGCGCCTCGCTGATCAGCTCGATATTCTCAGGCGGCGTCGATGAGGCCAGCGCCTGGCGATAACCCGCCTCGTGCAAACCGCGCATCAGTTCCATAGAGCCTGGCAGCGGCCTGGCCGTTTGTCGCGCTAACTCGCGGAAATACACCTCTTTTTTGTCGGCCATCGCCTTGATGCGTTCTGGCGGCAATGCTCCCCAGAGTATGGTCATAATATCATCGTTGCGCTTGCCGAAGGTCGCCCAGAAATCCGCGTCGCTCATCGGCAAGCCCTCTTCGTGCGCCATACGCAGCCATGCCTGACGGTGTTCCTCCGCGCTATCGATAATGACGCCGTCTAAATCCCAGATCACTGCCTGGATGGGTTGTGCCATAGAAATGAAACTCCTCGCTGTTTTTCACCATCATACCATCTCTATATATTTGTATTTGTAGAGGCATGGGCTTGCCCCGCCCTTATAAGCGACAATAGGCGTTTTTTGGCGGGGCAAGCCCACGCCCCTACAAATTAACCAATCCTTCCTGCGTTAGCACAACGGTAGACGCCTCTCGTTTGCCATGCTACAATGCAGGCGGAACATGCTTCCCTTTGCGTTTATGATAAGAATTTTCAGGTGAGGAATCGATAACAGTGAGTGACCGACCCTATTTTCAGGAAGAAATTGAGACGTTGCCGAAAGTGAAACTCAAGGCGTTGCAATTGCGGCGTCTACAGGCGATTGTGCAGCGTGCGTACACGCAAAACCGCTTTTACCGTGAATTGTATGACGAAGCTGGCGTCAAGCCTTCTGCTATACAATCGCTGGAGGATATTCAAAAACTGCCATTTCTGGAAAAGAAAACAGTGCGCGCAGCCTATCCGTATGGCATGATGTTGGCGCAGCGCGGCGGAGACGATGGCGCGTTGGAGCTTCACGCGACGAGCGGCACGACGGGGAAAAGCGTGCCAGTCTTTGCCACGAAGAAAGATATTGAGTACTGGGCCAATCTCAACGCGCGCGAACTGTGGATGGTCGGGATGCGCCCTGGCGATGTGCTGATGAATTGTTACGGCTACGGCTTGCCTACTGGAGGCTTCGGCTTCCACTACGGCGCGATGGCAATGGGCGCGATGGCGATCCCGATGGGTTCGGACGCCCGTCAGTATGAGCGCATGATCGAATTTATCCTCGATTTTGGCGTCAAAGCCGTGTGTATGACGCCATCGGTGGGCCTCTATGTTGGCGGCAAAGCGCGCGAGCGGGGCATTGATTTTCGTGAAAGTAACCTCAAAATCGGCTTGTTTGGCGCGGAACCCTGGCCGTGGGAGACGCGCATCAAACTCGAAGAGTATTTAGGTATCACCGCCTATGACGAATTTGGCATGACCGAGTTTCTTGGCCCCGGTATGACCTGCGAATGCCAGGAGCGCGACGGAATGCACGCCTGGGCCGATGCTTTCCTGGTCGAGTGCATCGATCCCGAAACCGGAGCATGGGTTGAAGAGGGTAAAGAGGGCGAACTGGTCTGGACGTGGCTCGCGGCAGACGGCACGGCTATGATTCGCTATCGCAGCCGCGACTTATCGCGCACCTGGTGGGAAGATCGCTGCGCCTGTGGCCGCACGCATCCCAAGATAGGCGCGATCAAGGGGCGTTCTGACGACGCCGTGTCCATTCGCGGCCTGATCGTCTTTCCCAGCCAGGTTGAGGCGGCCCTGGTCAAATTCTCTGAAACGGGAGCTAATTTCCGCATCATCGTTGATCGGCGCGACGATCTGGATACTTTTGATCTCAAAGTCGAAGTGAAAGATGCCGCTTTGTTACAACAGAGCGAGCGCTGCCGCGTATTAGGCCACGATATGGCGCGAGCGGTGAAAGCGATCACCGGGAATTCCCCAAAAGTTGAACTGGTGCTGCCTGACAGCTTGCCGCGCGCCAGCGGCGGCGAATCCAAAACCGCCAGCGCCCGCGTCGAAGATCGCCGGAAACCGTAGGGCGCGTTTCCGAATGCGAAATGGCGGCACAATCGATTGCGCCGCCACATCGTAATACGCTGTTTAATGAATCACGCCCCACATGTTGAGAACGATCAGAAGCGCCCCTAACCCGTTATTCAGCGTGTGCAGCAGGATGCCGGGCCAGAGCGATTGGGTGCGCCAGCGTAAGAACGCGAGCGCCAGGCCGATGACACAGAGGACGATAAAGGAGCCGGGGTCTCCATGAGCGATGGCGAAGAGCAAAGAACTGATGACTATCGCCCAACCAACAGGCATTCCACGCGCCAATCCCATGAAAAGGAAGCCTCTGAAAAACACTTCTTCACAGATGGGAGCGACAAATGTTGCCACGAGCAGCGAAGCGTAGACGCTGAGCGGCGCGTACTTGCTTTGCTGGAGCAGTACCTGGTCGTTGGTCTGGATATTCAGGTGGAATGCAGCGATAAGATACTGGTACAGAATGTTGACGCCGTAGATAGCGACCATGAGCATAATGGCCCAGCCTAGCGCTTGCCAGATGTTTATCTTTCTGAATCCTAACGCTTGCAGCGCCAGTTTGCCGCGTGATTTGAGGTTCTGAAAAGGATGATTGGCGATATAAAGAGGGGCGATCAGGAATACCGCTTCAATCGCGGCTGACAGGATCAAGTTGATGATAGCGGTGGTGAGATCGACGCGCGCGCTGAGAGGCGTGCTGAGGGATTGTTTGCCGCCGAGGTTATTGAGAACAAAGATAACCAGCAGCCACGGAACAAGGGTGAGAGCCGCGCCTGAAAGCGTTTGCTGGAATGTCCAGGGAACGGCATCAGTTGGTGAAGGAACGGCATCAGTTGGCGGTTGAGAGAGCGGTGAATCTTCCATAGCTTCGCCTTCTATTATACCACATGATCTGCCAATTGTCTGTGATCTCGGCACCCTTTTCTACAAAAATATATGTGGTATACTACTCACACATGCTGCTTTCATAAAGTGCTATTAATAGGGAAGGATGCCTTTCGTTGGCAAATACGATTGAAACAAATCCGTCAGAAAGTTCTAACTGGCGCAAACATAAAAATGGCTGTCCTTTTTACCGGGAACGCTGGTTTCCGGATAATGATGTTTTGGCCGGAGAGCCAATGTACCAGGTTTTTTGCATGAAAGGCACACCTCCGGTAACGCTTGAAGAGCAGGATCGCTGCCTCCATAGTAAACCTTGTTGCTGGCGCCTGGCTCAGCCTCAGAAATCTCCTTTCAGACAGCAGCGCACTGAAAAAGATGCGCCATCTCACGCGGTCTAAAGTTTTCTGCTACTGCAAAGAACCTTAGACCGCGTAAAATGGCATCAGATACTGTTTAGTAGCTCGCCACAAGTTGCAGAATTTGTTGGCGAGCCTTTTTCATCTCGATGCGGATGCGTCCAACGTTGCTGGTGGAATTCGAGGTCACAACGAGGATCAGATCGCCTACTTCCTCAAAATGGATGACACTGCTCTGAGTCTCAATGGTGACGTGGCGCATATCGCCGCTGCTCATCTGCGTGACAAAACTGGCGATTGAACCGAAGGCCGCTGCCGACATGGCTCCGATCACTTCTTCGTCTTCGCTGTGCAGCGTACCCGTGACGATCAGGCCGTCTTTCCCGACCAGAACCGCGCCGGAAACGTCGCTTAGCTCAGTCAGGCGCTCCAGAATAGTTTCCAAAATGTCTCTCCTTTGACCTCTCTGTAAGATGAAGCACTCAGCCTTTATGGTCTGTTCTCGCCTATTATTTTCCTCTTCGCGTCATGCTCAGAGCTTTGTTATATGCCTCCATCGCTTGTAAGTATTCTCCCTGGCGCATGTAGGCATCACCCAGCACGCGATAGCCAGGGCCATATTTCGGGGCAATTTTGAGCAAGGCGCGCATGTTGCTGATCACTTCACCGAGAAACTCCGGGGCATTGCGAATGACGACGCGATACTCTAGCATCGCCTCGTCATAGGAACCCGCCAGTTGATATTGGTAGCCTCTCAACAAACGTTCTTTGTTACTCAGGTTGCCTTCATTCGCCGGGCGCGGCGCGTGGCGCTCAGCAGCGTATCCGCGCAGGGCTGCCGTTGCTTTGACGGATGGTCGTTGCGGCATCGGTTGCAGGCGAATGGCCGGGCGCTTCATCGTCGTTTCTAGCTCGGCTTCCAGAAGGAGGTCAGGCGATCCCATCAATGGCATTGAGACCGCCGGTTCCGGCGCTGTAGGAACGCTTGCTGTAAAGGCTGGCAAAGGAGCGGAAACCGCGGGTTGTGCAGGCGGTTGCGCCGCGGAATTGACCGTGGCTGCCCATAATGGTTCGACCACCTCGCTGGGCGGGGTCTCCCGTACAACCGGGGTTGCCGGCGATGGCGGCGCCGCAGGTGCGCTGAATGGTTCTGGCTCTTCCTCTTCCTCTTGAGCGAAGGCAGAAAGTGTTCCAGGTTCCAACGGGACAAAGCCACGCGAGCGAAGGTCGCTCTCAAGGGCTTCCAGAGTTGTGAGAACGTTCAGATCGGGCTGAGCAAGCTTATCCGCGGCCTGACTCATCCAATCTTCGAAAGGAGTTTTGGAACCTGTCTCCCTGGTATCCGAGGGCAAAGCATCAGGAGCCAATGAAGGGAGCGGGGTCGGTTCTGCCTGCTCATCTGGCGCCGCTTGCCATGTTGGGGAGGCTTGACGGGAAACAGGTTCCGCTACAGGCTGCGGCTTGACCTCGATCGGCCTGTCAACTTGCGGTGCGCCTGGCTCTTCTGCCGCGAGCGACGTTTTATCGTTGATTAACGATGCGCCAAGCGAACGCAGCCACTGAGGGCCAAACGAGTGTTCATTTTCATCCTCATCCGCGTTGTCTTGATCCTGGAAAAGCGCGGCGGCGCTATAATCTGGCTCTGCATACTGACTTTCCGCGCTAAGTGGCGTTTCATAGACGGGCGGCTCAATTGGCTCGACCAGCGCAGGCTCTGGCTCTGCTGATTGTTTAACAGGCAACGCTTCTGCTGGAACATCATTCGGCTGCTTCCAACCGCTGCCGGTAAGCATTTCAAGCCATGCTGGCGGCGGGGGCAACTCATCATCTTGATTGTCGGAAGTAAGCGGACTGGCCGCGGTCGCATCAGGGGAGTTGTTCCAGGCATCAAGCTCTTCAAACATCTCCGCCGAATACCAGGATTGTTCGGCGCTCGGCTGCTCCGTAGGAGGATTGGTAGGAATTTCGTAGAGTTCTGGCGTGGCTGGATGAGTTTCAGCCGCTTCGGTTTTGGCTGTCGGGCTGGCGTTTTCCGGCGTCGTGTCCGGTTGAGGCGTGAGAAAGCGCAAGGACTCGGCCAGGTCATCGTCTGGTTGCGCAGGTGAGGCTGGTTCCTCGAAGGCGTTGGCCCAGGAGGGCGCGCTGTTATCTGTTTCGGCCCAGGTGAGCAATGACGAGGCGTCCTGTCCCGGCTGGTATTCTTGCTGCGGCTCCAGGATACTGTCGAGGCTGTCCCATCGCACCAGGGAATCAGCGTAAGGAGTAGCCGTCACGGCGCTATGGTTTCCGGTAGAGTGGCCGTTACCATTTGAAAGAGCGGCCGCCAGGGCCGGGATGGGAGCCTGCTGATCGATGACGGCTGGAGCATTTTTGAGCAATACCCAGAAAGGGTCGGCGGGTTGGTTAGCGATCATATCGCCAAATAACTCGTGCGCCATGACCATATCGGGATCAAGCGTCTCGGCGAGCTGGAGGTACTGCTGTGCCTGCTGGGTGTTTTTGGAGTAGGTCACATGTGCGAGCAGGAGCAGGGCTTTCAAGCATCCTGGAACCTCATCGAGTACCTGGTGGCCCACTTGCTCAACTCTATCATACCAGCCTTCGCGCCAGTACGTCTCAAGCAAGCCCGTCTGAGCATCCAGGCGGTCAGGAGTGGCAGCCAATATCGTTTCCCATTCCTGGATAGCCTGGGGAAGCAGATCCCCGCGCATATACAGGCGAGCTAATCCTGCTCGCGAGAACACGAAGTGCGCCTGTCCGACGCTCAGGCTCAATTGATTGAATTCCTGCCGGATCTGCCTGTTGCCCCGGCTCAGTTCATAGGCTTGCTGATAGCAGTCCAGAGCTGTATCGTAATCCTGCATACGTTGGCTAATCAGGGCGCGCGAGCAGTACGTGACCACGTTTTCTGGATCGTTGGTCAAGACCCAATCGAAGGCTTTTTGCGCGTTCTCCAATTGCCCTTGTGCCAGGTAAGCCTCGCCAAGGAGGCGCTGCGCCTCCAATGAATGTGGATATTGAGTAAGGATATGCTGGCAACTGACCAGCGCGTCATCGATGCGCCCGGCGCTGATGGCATCCTCAGTTGTTTGTAGATAATCACGAAGCGTTAGTTGTTCCATAACGTCTGCTCTCCTCTTGCCATTGACCAGATGGCTCATTGCAAGCCCGCGCATGTCTGCTTCGGGAGTGGTTACGCGCCTTTCAAAACACGCTCAAAATGTTCTGATCGTTCTGGATCATCTGGCCCAATCATGCACAAACGACGCCAATCAGGCGCGAAACAGCGCTGAGCGACCCGTTGGACGTCCTGCACGGAGACGGCGTCAATCCGTGCAATCACCTCGTCCGGATCAATGATGGTATTGCGCAGGCATTCCTGGCTACCTAACCAGGATGCGACCTGTTGCGTTCCCTCTAGCCCCAGTTCAATGCCGCCGCGCGTATACGCCTTGCTGCGGCTTAATTCATCCGCCGGTACTGGCGCTTCGCATAAATGCGTGAGTTCGCTGATGATCGCTTTGAGCGCGGGTTCCGTTTGGGTTGGATCAACCCCGGCGCTAATCACCAGACTGCCAGTTTCATGGTAGCTATTAAAGTAGCTGCCAATATCATATGCCAGACCCTGCTCCTCACGCAGTGTTTGAAAGAGCCTGGAACTCATGCCATCTCCCAACAGCGTATTGATCAGGAGGATGGGATAATATTCCTCTGCTGTGTAGGCCGAGCCGAGCGTCGCCAGACAGATATTTGTTTGTTCTGTCTCGCGCTGGAGCAGCGAGACAGGCCGGGTATGGCGCGGTGGCAGGCTCGGTTGCCATGTTGGATGTTCACAAGGCTGCCAATCGCCGAAAAGCTGCTCAACCGTGTGAATAACTTCATGATGATCGATATTTCCTGCCACACTGATCACCAGCGAATTTGGGCCATAGTGTTCATGTAAGTAGCTCAGCAATTCCTCGTGATCGAGTCGCGCTACTGTTTCAATAAACCCCGCGTCGTCGCGTCCTAGCGGTAAACGCGGCCACATTACTTCATCAATGAGCAGATTGACCCATTCCTGCGGATCATCGCGCGTGGCGCTTAGCTCTTCAATAATGACATCGCGCTCTTTCTCAATATCTACCGGATCAAAGCGCGGATAGCGTATCATATCCGAGAAAACTTGCATGACGCCCAGGAGATGCTCTCCAGGGACGCGAGCGGTGTAACAGGTCAATTCTTTGCCGGTGCTGCCATTGAATGAGCCGCCTACTCCTTCGATAGCCTCGGAGATATGCCGGGCCGTGGGATAGCGCCGTGAGCCTTTGAACAGCATGTGTTCAATAAAATGTGACGCGCCTGCGATTTCGTCTGCTTCGTACCGCGAGCCGACGGAAAAAAAGAAGGCCATACTCGCGGAACGCATTCCGGGCATGGAAGCAGTCAGCAGGCGCAATCCGTTATCTAACGTTGTTCGTTGGTAATTCATTCAATTACTATCTACTTTGTTGTGTTTGTATATGAAACGTATGTGATACACTCTATCGGGCCGTTAAGAACTGATATTCGTAGCAACACGCCGTATTATAGACGGTTTCATCATATGTCGCAACGAATAAGGCTGCTTCTGCGCCTGACAATAGCCATTTTGGGTGTCAATGCAAGGCATAAGAGAGTCAAGGCAATCACAAGCGATTGCTCCTGCCTCAGCCGCGCTGATTGCACAGGGTAGGAACAATCGCTTGTGGTTGTTCTGGGCATATGAGATCACAGGAGGCCGATATCGCGTCCCAGGTTGCCGAGTTCGCCCAACGGGCCTTCTTCGCGGTGGTGGCGGAAGCCTTCGCCATAACCGCCATCCATACGATTTTCGAGACCGCCGAGCAGCATCTCCCCGCCAATTACAGCCGCCGCGCCGCCTAGCGCGCCCTCCAGCATTTTCCCATTGGAACCCTGGAATAAGCCGCCCAGCCCACCTTGCTGCTGCTGTTGTTGCATCGGCGTTGGAACCACACCTGCCAGACTGCTGCGACACCCTGCGCAGTAAGCGGTACCAAGGGGTGACAGCGCCATACACGTTGGGCAGCGCAACGCCATAGGGGGCTGACCCATCATCGGCTGTTGCTGGTAGCCCATCTGATTTGGTGGATACCCAGGCTGTGCAGGGTAGCCGGGCTGTGCGTAACCGGGTTGAGGCGGGTACTGTTGTGGCCCTTGCGGATATTGGGAATACTGTGGTTGCTGCTGGTATGGATTCTGTTGTCCATACTGCGGCTGCCCATATTGCGATTGATATGGCTGTGACGTTGCGGGTTGCGGAGGCGGCGTGTACGCCGGTTGTGCTGCCGGGCTACCCGCGTTCAGCGATGAGCCGCAATTCGAGCAGAACTTTGTGCCTGGTTGCGCTTGCTGCCCGCAATTCGGGCAGAATGTTCCCTGACTGGTGGCGGGAGTTGTTACCGGAGTACCGCATTGCTGGCAAAATTTCATGCCGGTAACGTCACTACCACATGCTGTGCAAGTTGCCATAGGTTCTATTTCTCCTCTTACCTTATCGATTGCTGTTAGCTTTAAAGATACGACCCATTACTTGGAGACAAGTGTAGCACAGATTCGTCGATTCGTCGAGGTAGGATCAGGCAAAATCCGCGCTTCCTTCACCAGGAAGCGCGGATTTTGCCTGATCTCGTGGACTCTTACACGCACTCGCGCAGGGCCATATTGCTGTTTGTGCCGCGCAACTTCATCAGGGCCACTACTTCGAGTTGTCGCACCCGTTCGCGTGAGATGCCAAGCTCTTTACCGACTTCGAGAAGCGTGCGGCTGTGACCATCGCCGATACCATAGCGCAGGGTGACAACGGAGCGTTCGCGCGGAGTGAGGAGAGCAAGGGCGCGATGGAGTTCTTCGCCGAGCAAGTGCTGCGAGGCTGTTTCAGAGGGAGCGGGCGAAGTACAGTCTTCCAGCGTATCGCCGAGCGAGTAACGCGCTTCGTCGTCAACCGGTGCATCCAGCGATACAGGTTGCTCAATAACGCCCAACAGGTTGATTACTTCGTTGACATCGATGTTGCAGGCGTCGGCGATCTGCTCAGGCAGGGGATCAAGGCCGTTTTCTTGCGAAAGCCGCGCTGCCACACGGCGCACTTTGCGCAGGCGCGTGGCAACATGTTCGGGTAAGTGGATCAGGCGCGACTGCTCACCGGCGGCGCGGCTGACTGCCTGGCGTATCCACCAGGTCGCGTATGTGCCAAAATGGCAACCGCGGCGATAGTCGAACTTCTCGGCGGCGCGCATCAACCCCAGATTGCCTTCTTGAATGAGGTCGATGAGTGGGACACCGGTGCTGGTGTAGCGGCGCGCAATAGCAATAACCAGACGCAGGTTCGACTCGATCAGTTTGCGTTTCGCCCGCTCGTCGCCCGCAGCGGCTCGCTGCGCCAGATCGATTTCTTCCTCGTGGGTCAGAAGGCCCATGCCGCGAATATCACGCAGGTAGCTCTGAAAAGCATCTTCAGAGCCGTTGGCCTGCCGTGCTATCCCATGCGGCTTTTGTTGGGGAATTTCTGGCTCATCCTCAAAAACACTGAGATCAATACTATCATCGAGTTCATCGGTTACGAGCGCGTCACGTTCGTTAATAGCGCCCAATGGCGAATGTAACGCACTCAGGGGTTCCGTCATGCGCGTTGGTTGCTCAGCGCCTGCCAACTCCTGCTCAAAATCATAACCAGGAGCATCTGCCGTTGTGAGAGCCTGGGTGCGTGCCTCGAACAAACTGGTACGCACGGCGCTGACAGTTTCAACGATAGCCATAAAATCACGCTCCCTTCCTCGGGAAACTTACCGGCAAAATCAGCTGCCGGAAACCGCCTGGCCTCGTGGTCAGCATAGATAGGCCGAGTAGCGATAGGATTGCGTGTCCCTATTCATCTCTTCTTTTTCTTCCCCCTCATTGTAAAGAGGAGAAGCCACCTGTCGCATCAGGTGTTTACCTTAATTCAAGTCAGGTTTTGACTGTATCTTCCTTCCTTTTCCATCCGCCACATGCTCCTCTTACTCTATATACGATTCTCATGTATCAGACGGATAACAAAAACGTTCGTAAAACAGGTATCTTATTACCACTATAACGGTTCAACGAATACCATTTATACGTTGTCGGAATCCGTCTGGTCAAATGGATCAGGGATACCATGTCCCCTGTCGTAGAAGAGTTGTAAAGGGTCTCCAAGATGCTTTTCATAGGCGGGCCGCATTTCCCATTCCTTATCCTTTACCTCGCCAGCGGACAAGGTAAGATGCACGCCATTGCTGCCGACGGTGGCGATAGCGCTGTAAGGGATGTAACGGTCTTTGGCGAAAAAGTGACCTTTATGGATGAGAAACGAGTCTTCATAGATCTCTGCAATATGACCGACATCTTGATTGTCAGCGGAGAGGACATGCATATGTTTCTGGACATCTTTCTGGCTCCATCGTGTCATAAGCGTCTTCCTTTCTTCGGGGTGGAATCCTCCACCTGTAATTATGCTGTTCTATGTAATTATACGCAATGTTAATACAAAGCGTTTCATCTGTTTCCGGTGACTCATCCACACTTGACAACTGATATCACGAACAGGTACAATCGTTTTACACAATAGCATACAGATAAGCTTTGAACGAGTGGAGTAAAGAGAACCGGTTCGCCAGAGAAGAGAGGTCACTGGGTGCGAGCCTCTTTCGGATACGTCTCTTGAACGTGACTCGGAAGTTGAATGCCTGAACGCGCGGGAAGCGAGAGTAAGGCATTCCGGGAATATGGCCCGTTAGCGCCGCAATGAGGATACATGACCCGTGACTGGTTGGGCGGGCCGTCTATCGAATCAAGGTGGTACAACGAGCGCTGCCCTCGTCCTTGCGACGTGGCGGCGTTTTTTAGTGTTTCAGAAAAGGAGTACCACCATATGTTGCCCAACCATTATCAGTTTCGCGAGGGTGAGCCGAAGTTGGCTCGTCTCTGGGACGAGAGCGGCATCTATGCCTTTGATGCTAACGGCTCTGGCCCTATCTTTACCATCGATACGCCGCCGCCGACCGTTTCCGGCGAACTGCATCTCGGCCACTGCTATTCGTATACGCAGGCGGATGTTATCGCCCGTTACCGGCGCATGTGCGGCGACCGCGTCTTTTATCCGATGGGTTTTGATGATAACGGTCTGCCCACGGAGCGTTTCGTCGAGAAAACCATCGGGCGTAAGGCGATGGAGATGGGCCGCGCTGCTTTCACTGATGCCTGCCTGGCGCTGACTGAGCAGACTGAAGATCGCTTTGAGACGCTGTGGCGACGCCTGGGGTTGAGCGTCGATTGGCGCGCGCGCTATTCGACGATCTCGCCGGAGGCGCGCCGTGCCTCGCAATGGTCGTTTATTCAACTGTTTCGTGCTGGCTTGACCTACGCGCAGCAGGCGCCGACGCTCTGGTGTCCTGAATGCCAGACGGCGATTGCCCAGGCCGAGGTCAATGACGTTACGCTGCCGACGCTCTTCACGACGCTGGCGTTTCGCCTGGCCGATGGTGGCGTCTTGCCCATCGCGACGACGCGCCCGGAACTGTTGCCCGCCTGTGTCGCCATTTTTGTTCATCCCAACGATGCCCGCTATACATGGCTGATCGGTCAGACCGCCAGCATCGACTGCGGCGCGTTCCCCGGCGAGATGCCGCGCGCGGTTCCTATCCTGGCGGACGAACTCGCTGACCCTACGAAGGGCAGCGGGGCCGTTATGTGCTGCACCTTTGGCGACTCGACTGATGTTCGCTGGTGGCGCACGCACGAATTGCCGCTGCTGGCGATTATTGGCCGCGACGGCAAGATGACCCGCCTGGCGGGCGCGTATGCCGGATTAACGGTCAAAGAGGCGCGTCGGCGTATCCTGGATGCGCTCGCGGCCAATGGAAGCATTCTGGAACAGCAGACCATCGAACACGATGTTGGCACGCACGAGCGCTGCGGCACGCCGGTCGAGTACCTGCACACGCGCCAGTGGTTCATTCGTGTCCTGGATCAGAAAGAACGCTTTCTGGAGGCCGGGCGTAAGATTCGCTGGCATCCCGATCACATGCGTATCCGTTACGAACACTGGGTCGAGCATCTGCAATGGGACTGGTGCATCTCGCGCCAGCGCTACTTTGGCGTTCCTTTCCCGGCCTGGACATGCAGAGCTTGCGGGCAGACGATACTCGCGACGTTTGAGCAATTGCCTATCGATCCGCAGACCGCGCGTCCTGCTGAGCCATGTTCCTGTGGCGCGAGCGACTTTGAACCTGAGCCAGATATTATGGATACCTGGGCGACGTCGTCCTGCACGCCGCTCATCATCGGGCGCTGGCTGGACGATCCGGCATGGTTTGCCCAACACTTCCCGAATAGTATGCGTCCACAGGCCCATGATATCATCCGAACCTGGGCATTCTACAGCATCGTCAAATCGCTCTATCATACCGGTGAGATTCCCTGGCGCGATCTGATGATCTCCGGCTTTGGCTTATCAGCCGGGCGGCACAAGCTCTCCAAGTCGCGGGAGCATCACGAGAGCGGGCCAATGGAGATCATCGAACAGGAATCCGCCGACGCGCTGCGCTACTGGGCAACCGCTGGCCGTATCGGCGCGGACAGTCCGTACAACGCGGAAACGGTCGCTGCCGGGCGGCGACTTGTCACCAAGCTATGGAACGCCAGCCGCTTTGCCGAGAGTCGTCTGGAGCAGTTTAGTTATGACGCGGCTATGCCGGAAACGCTTTTACCGACGGATCGCTGGCTGCTCTCGCGCCTGGCGCGCTGCATCGGCGCGGCAACGGCGGAACTGGAGCAGTACGAGTACGCGGCGGCGCGCGCGGCGGTCGAGCGCTTCTTCTGGTCGGACCTGTGCGATAACTACCTGGAACTGGCGAAGGCGCGGCTGTATGGCGCTCCTGGCTCTGAGCAATATGCCGCTCAGTGGTCGCTCTACCATGCATTGTTTGCTGTTCTGCAACTCCTCGCGCCATACCTGCCATATATCACGGAGGAGATATACCAGGGGCTTTTCCGGCGCTGGCATGGCGCTGCCTTGCTTCATGGCACGGCATGGCCCGCCGCACCTGCCGCGTGGATTGATGAGCAGGCCGAGGCATTGGGCGAGATAATCCTGGAAATCTTGCACAAGGTTCGCCGTTATAAAGCCGAGCAGGGATGGTCAGTCGGCGCTGCGTTGGAGACGCTGCATATCGGCGCCCCGCTGGAGCATCATGCCGCGTTAACACAACTGTTGATTGATTTGCAGAGCGCGACGCGAGCCAAACAAATTGTCCTGGAAACAGGAATGTTGGGCATACGCCTGTAGAGACATATGAAGGATGGCTTTCGTCTGATGGAAGGAAAAATGTATTCTCAACGGCTGGGTGTAATCGCCGAATTGGGCAAGTCAATATATCTCACCTGATGTGATTCTGAACGCGCTGTAGCAATGGTTCTTGCTGCATTGCTACTACCACAGCGCGAAAACTGCCACGACAAGGAAGTAGAGCATCAGGATCATAGCAAGAATAAATGACGCCAGGGCGTTTGCAGGAAGATTAGGGATGAGCGCGGTTTCTACAACGAGCGCTGCAACGCTGATGATGGTTGTCGCCATGAGGCCAAAGAGAAATTGTGAGAATTTTAAACGCTGCTTGCGTTGCCATACTCGGACAAAAATGATGATGCCGCTAATGATCATTGCTAACCAGGCGACAAATGCAAGGTAGGGTAGCGCACCATTCTGATCGATTTCTATAAAAGCGGCGAGAAGCCAGAAGCCGGAGAACAACACTGCGATGAAATAGAGAATAGCTCTAATCACGCGCCCGACCGTCCAGCGCGGCTGTATTTCATGAATCTTGAAATCACCCAGAATTTGCGATTGCCGACCGTATATTCCTTCGTCTGATTCATCTGTGTCATTCTTACGAGGTGGGGGCGGCGGCGGAAACAGCCTGTTATGGCCGTTGGTCGGCGGTGGTGCTGGCGCTCGATACTGCGTCTGATATGCCTGATAGACGGAAGGATCGGTATAGCCAGATGGGCTTGCAGAAGGCTGCAAATCCGCGTCCGGCGTTTGTTGGGAAGAAGGATTAACTTCCAGTAAGGCTCCGCATTGGAGACAGATCGTACTGTAAACGCTATTCTCAAAGTCGCAGTTGGGGCAACGCATGAACGTATTCTCTTCCCGTTTCGTCAGGCAACGCTTGCATGAAAGTGATCAGGAAACGTGTCCCTGACCACTGTATTGTAGCTGATAGCGGAAGAAATGTCGAGCAGAATGCCTATATCAATTTCCAGCCTGAAATGACCAGCACGGTTGCCAGGATGGGGCGCATGACACGATCGGG
>DATLSW010000343.1:0-3016 GCA_035533955.1 Ktedonobacteraceae bacterium
CAGGTGGTCTGGATTGTTCCAACAGGGATGAAAGGTTTGATGCGATCAGCCAGGTGTTGCTCCACTGCGGCAAAATCGCCCTGGGCCACTTGTGTGACGATTTGTTGAGCAATATCCATCATAGTTCCTTTCTGGTGACAAAAACCTGGTTTATTGGTTTTTGCTTTCATGACTCGCGAAATGCTCTTTTGTTCTACACGCAATATCATCCATCGTGCTAAAAAAGATCAGGGTATTTCAGCTGGATTCCTTAGTCGAATGGTGGCGAAAGCCGCTGCTCGCCATGCACCACGATGCGCTGATAGACCACGTATGAATAGACCGTCGAGCCGAGAACCATTAGCAGCACAATTGCCAGCAGGCCATAGAAGCGCACTGCCGGTATGAAGCTAAGGACGACATTGACCAGCCCACCGATCACAAAAATCCAACCACCGAAGCGGTGCGTGCGTTCCCAGACTGTTTCATTGGTGAGCGTCCAGGGCGTGCGAATGCCAGCCCAGAAGTTGCGTCTCAGCTTGCCCATGTAATTCCCGATGAAGATGAACAGCACCGATACCGCGAGACTTACGATCAGCGATATATCAATCGCAACGTGGAAGGCAGCGGCGGTGGTAGCCAGTTGTATCACGAGCATGAATAAGAATGTTCCGGCAAGAATAACATTGATGACATTGCGGTTAGCGCGCGGATTCTGGTTGCCCAGGCGAGGGCTGGCCGCCAACAGTACCTGGAGCAGCACAAAAATGCCGATGCTCAACAAGGGAGACAGCAGGACTACCTGTAACTTAGGCGCGTAGGCGTCGATCTGCCCGGCGGCGTTCCAGTGCGAGGGAATCCTATCCGGCAGAAAAGGATAGCTCACTATCGCAACCAGCGCCTGTAGCGCGATGATGGCGATGATCAAAGGAGAGGCGAATCTGTAGCGCGACGTCGCAGGTGCGATCTTCTCGTCATTGTTATCTGTACTCATAGCTCTTTCTCTCCCGTCTTGCGGAGATGATCAGCCGGAGTCTCCGACTGCTCTTCATTATGATTAGTCGCGGTACCGTCCGTCCCGCCAAACCACTCTAACAATTCCGTTAACAAATCCTGGAACACCGTCGTGTTGAGCGAGTAAACCTGAAACTGGCCGCGGCGTTCCACGCGCACCAGATCGGCCAATTTCAGGATCATCAGGTGATGAGAGAGCGCGGAAGGGCTGGCGCCAGCGAACTCGGCCAGTTCGCCGGCGGTGCGCTCTCCGCCGCGCAGGTATTTGAGAATGTGCCGCCTCGTCGGGTCGGCGATAGCTTTATAAGCTTCTTGCATAGTCGCCTCGTCAACTAGAGCGATGCTGGTTTTATAGCTGGCGCGGGCTGATCCGCGTCGGCGCGCAGGCGGCCCGTCACGGCCAGCCAGACCGCGAAGATGATCATCGGCACGAGGCCGATCAGGCCAATCGGCGCGCGCAGCAGCGAATCGGCGGGCGAGAGGAGCAATGCCCCGAAACCGGCCTGGGCATTGATTGCCGCGTGTGCCAGTGTCGAAGGCCAGACGCTGCCTGAGCGGAAGCGCAGCCAGGCGAAGATCATGCCGAGCGCGACGGTGAAGACGACCATCATACCTACACCCAGCCAGGGATGGCCGGGGTAGTTATAGCCATAAAGGATGATCAGCGGCGCGTGCCACAAACCCCAGACGACACCGGTAATGATGGCGGCAGGTATGCCACCCAGTGGTGCGAGACGCGGCAGCAGGTAGCCGCGCCAGCCAAACTCCTCGCCGAAGGTGAAGATCATGTTGAACGGAATGGCAAGCGTGAAGGCCAGCGCCGTCTGCGCTACGATATCGATCAAGACCAGTTGCTGCGTCGTGAATCCTTTGGGCAAGCTCTGGCCCGCCGAGGATAACGCCTTTGTGATGGCTGCGCCCATCGTTTGCATGTTCTGACCGAATGCCCAGTGTTGCAGCCCAACCAGCAGAACAAAGCCGATGCTCAAGGCGATGATGATCGGTGGCACAAAGTAAGCGGCAACGTACATACGCCACGCTCCCTTGTGTCCGCGCGTCCGCAAGCGCAAGCCCGCGTCGCCGAAGCCTTCACGGCGGATCAGCCTTACTAGCACTGTCGATAACGCAGGACCGAACATGCCGATGCTTGCTCTGATCGTAAATGATACGCCGAGCGCGGCCAATCCCAGCCAGATGGCCCAGCTAATGGCAAAGGCAAAGAGAATAAACAGTGCGATGCTGCCCCATCTCACAGTCGATGCAGCCGGTTGCGAGTTGACTGGCGTTGGCTGTGTAATGTCTGTACTCATAAGCCTACCTTTAACCTGTCTTTCGTATAGTCTTATGCCTGCTGGTCCGAGGCTTGCGGGTGAAACAACGGGTAGAAATTGATGTCCCAGCCCATGCCGAATGCCTTCGGGACGAACAGGCTGGCGCTATCCGCATTCCAGAAAGTGGCGCGCAGGCGTTCCATCGTCGGTCGGCGAAAATCATAGGGAATGCCGAAAACTTTCCCTTGCCATGTGCGCTCTTCCGGCGGGCGGCGCAATTGCTCGCCTATAGCGATACTTAGCAATGTTGCAGTGGCAATGCTGAAGACGATATTGCCCGGTGTGAGCAACTTCTTCTCTTGCTTGTCGCCTTTGCTCATGATAGTTCTCCTTTAGTATTTCTTATAGCCATTGGATATCATCTCCAATAGTCGATCGTTTGAATATTTCAACGTCTATTGAAATACTAACGCATTCTGGGGAGATTTGTCAAATCGGATGTAGACCCAAATCGGATTGCCGCTTGCAGTTCGCAAGCAAATGCGGTATGATTACGCCAAAATCCGAGCGCAAAGTGGGCATATTTGCCGGTTACTGATTGTTATCATTGCTAAAGGAATGATATGCACTGTTCAGAACCTCTATGGGGGTAGGATTACCCATAGAGGTATCTTGTGTTGTGCATTTGTCGGTGGAGGATCGCGTGACGTTACAGGGATTACTTACACTCTTGACCCAACGGCCAGAGTTTC
>DATLSW010000344.1:0-19336 GCA_035533955.1 Ktedonobacteraceae bacterium
AATCATCCTGGGCAAGTTCTCAATGACTCTACCGAAATCATCCGGCAGATGCGTGAAGAACGTTCTCAATATCTGGCGGGCAAGCTCAATACCGAAGCGATCAAAGCGTTGTTCCGTGCGAGTGATGAAATCATGCGAGCGCTTCCAGGTGTAATTTATGACTCAGTTGAAACTTTACGTCGGCTTCGCGAAGAACGCGATAGGGAATTAGAGCAAAGATGAGTAGTAGAGTAGTAACCAACGCTATCATCAAATCGACTGAGGTGATGATTGGCAAGGAATAGATGAGGCTATCTTTGTCGGATGATTTAAGGCACGTAGATGATAATATGCTCGCCATTGGGTGAGGAATGCTCATTGCCTTCGACATCATAGACATCGAAGCTCACATGTATCGGCCCGGCGGGAATGCTGAGCGATGCCGGGTTAAAGTCACAGGTAAACGTGTTGTCGGCGGCAGACGAGGCGTAAGCGATACAGGCCACTTGCCAGTTGCCTTTTCTGGCCTGACGCGCTACGCTTTTCCCATGATATGGATCACCTTACCCAGCGCGCTCTCGGCGCTTTCCAGAATGGTCTCGCCCAGGCCGGGATGAGCGTAAAGAATCTCGGAGAGATCGGTCAGCGTCGCGCCCATCTCGATTGCCAGCGCGGCCTGCCCGATCAGATCACCGGCACGCGGCCCGACCAGCGTCGCGCCGACTATGACACCGTCATCGGCATTGGCAACGACCAGCGCGACGCCGTTGTCCGCGCCCAACGTCAGCGCGCGCCCGTTGGCCGCCAGGGGAAAACGCCCGCTTACGACCTTATAGCCAGCCTGCGCCGCCGCGTCCGCGCTGTAGCCCACGGTTGCCAGTTCGGGCGTCGTATGTACGACAAGCGGTGTGACGAGCGGCGCGAACTGCACGCGCTGCCCGCAGGCCGACTCCGCCGCGACCTTGCCCTGTTTGATGGCGATGCTTGCCAGCGCCGGGTAGTGCGCACTGCTCTCCGCGCAATCGCCGACGGCGTAGATGTGCGGCACGCTGCTCTGCTGCATGGCGTTGACCTGGATGCCGCCCCGTTCGCCGACCCGCGCGCCGATATCCTGCAAATGCAGGCTGCCGGTATGTCCTTGCACGCCATTGGAGATGACGAGAGGGCGATCAACAATCTGCGCGATAGCTGCCCCAATTTTTACCTGGATGCCAAGTTTGCGCAAGCCCGCCTGTACAAGACGCAGCGCTGTCGCGTCAATGCCCGCGAGTATTTGCGCGCCCGGCGCGTAGAGCCTGACGCTGACGCCGAGTCGTGCGAAGAGCGTGGCGAGTTCGAGGGCGATATAGTCGTCGCCAAAGATGCTGAGCGACGCAGGCAGTTCTGGCAATTGCAATGCCTGTTCGGGCGTCAGTACTTGCTGGCCGTCATAGGGCAGATCGGGCAAGAGCGCGGCTTCGGCTCCGACGGCAATGATGCAATGCTCGAACTGGAAGCGGTGCGAGCCATATTCGCCCTCGATGCGCGCTTCTTGAGCGTTGATGAACCAGCCCGTTCCCTGCACGTATTCGACGCGGTTGCCTGAGAGCAAGCGGCGCACACCCTCGGTCAGGCGATCTACAACGCCCTGTTTCCACAATTGCATCTGAGTCCAATCGAAGGTCACGGTTTCGGCGGCGATGCCCATGCTGGCAAGATCGTCAGCGCGCATCTGCTGGTAGCGTTTGCTGGCGGAGAGCAGCGCCTTGAGCGGGATGCAGCCGCGTTTCAGGCATGTGCCGCCCGGAGCGCCCAGGTCAACCAGCGTGACATGCCGCCCCAACTGTGCCGCGCGAATGGCCGCGACATAGCCGCCGGGGCCAGCGCCCAACACGAGTACATCAACGGCGGTAGTAACATCTCCAACAACCATGATTGAACCTTTCTAACGGATGTAGCGGCACAATTGATTGCGCCCGAATCGATCCAGGCGCAATCAATTGCGCCGCCACATGATTGCGCCACCACATGATTGCGCCGTTACAGCATATCCAGCATCAATTGTTGTGGATGCTCGGCCAGTTCTTTGAGGCGTGCCAGGAATTTGCCTGCCAGCACGCCATCGATCAGGCGGTGATCGAACGAGAGCGTGAGCGGCATGATGGGCCGCGCGATTATGGCTCCATGCTGGACGACGGCCTTCTCTTCGATCCTGCCGACGGCCAGGATCGCCACTTCTGGATAGTTGATGATAGGCACGCCGCTGCCGCTGCCGAAACTGCCGACATTATTGAGCGTGAAGGTGCTGCCGCTTACTTCGGGCAGCGCGAGGGTGCGTTTCTGCGCCCCGTCGATCAGCTTCTCCAGCTTGCTGGCAATTTCGATCAGCGTGAGACGGTCCGCGTCGCGCAGGACGGGAACAAGCAGACCTTCGGGCGTATCGGTCGCCACGCCGATATGATAGGCGCGTTTGTAGACGATCTCGCGCTTCTCTTCATCGAGGCTGGCGTTGAAGATGGGAAACTCTTTCAACAAGGGAATGAGCAGTTTGACCAGTAGCGGGATATAGGTAAAACGCACGCCGCGCTGCTCGGCGACGAGCTTGAGCGACTGGCGCAGGGCGATAAGTTCACCACCATCGATCTCTCCGAAAGCGACGGCGTGTGGCACGGTGCGCCACGAACGCTCCATGTGTTCGGCGATGCGCTTGCGCAGTCCAGTCAGAGGCTGGCGTTCTGGCGGCGCGGCAGGAATGGCGGGTTCCGGCGCGGGTTGTGCCGGTTGAGCGGGAACGGGCGCGGCCTTCGCGTGTTCAGCATAAGCGCGCGCGTCTTCGAGCGAGACGCGGCCCGTGGCGCTGGATGGCGTAATCTGATCGAGATCGACGCCCAGCTCGAAGGCCAGTTTGCGCACGGCGGGCGCGGCCAACACGCGCGATTTTGGTGCTGGCGCGGCAGTGACGGGAGCCAGTTGCACCTGCGTAGGGGCCGATTTATCGCGCCCTTGCGCGGTCATCGCAGTCGCTGTGCTGGCGTTCGCTCCGGTTGTCTGAGATGCGCCATTGCCTTTGCCCGGCGTATCCAGCACTGCCAGTACCGCGCCGACTTGCGCTGTCTGCCCGCTCTGGATGCGAATCTCGCTGACGCGCCCCGCCACTGGCGACGGTATCTCGACCAGCGCTTTGTCCGTCTCGACCCTGACCATCGGCTGATCCAGCTTGAGCGTGTCGCCCACTTTGACGAGCCATTCGGCCACCTCAGCCTCGTTCATTCCCTCGCCGAGGTCTGCTAGTTTGAATTCGTACATATATATGTCTCCGCTATTACGGGATTCGTATTATTCCATGACCCGGCGCAGTGCGTCCAACGTCTTCGGCACGTTGGGCAAGTAATAATCTTCCAGGCCGGGAACGGGATAGGGCGTATCATAGCCAGTGACGCGGCCAACAGGCGCGAGCAGCGAGTAGAGGCAACGTTCGTTGATGATGGCGGTCACTTCCGCGCCGATGCCGCCCGCGCGCGGAGCCTCGTGAATGACGACGGCGCGCCCGGTTTTCGTCACCGAAGCGACAATGGCCTCTTCGTCGAGCGGCCAGACCGTGCGCAGGTCGATCACCTCGACGCTCGCGCCGTTTTCCTGCTGTATCTGCTTTGCCGCCTCCAACGCCACCGGAACCATCGCGCCATAGGCGAAGACGCTGACGTCCGTTCCTTCCTGCAACACCTTCGCTTTGCCAAGCGGCTCAGTATAATAGTCCTGCGGCGTCTCCTGGCGGAACGAGCGATAGAGTTTGATGTTTTCCAGGAACAGCACCGGGTCGGGATCGGCCACCGCCGCGGCCAGCAGCCCTTTGGCATCGTAGGGATTGGATGGAATCACCACTTTGATGCCGGGAGTCTGCAAGAAAATACCTTCCAGGCTGTCCGAGTGCAGTTCGGGCGTGCGCACGCCGCCGCCGTAGGGCGCGCGCACTACGAGGGGGCAGGTGAACGCGCCCGCGCTGCGGAAGCGCATCCGCGCCGCCTGCGTGACAAGCTGGCTCATGCAGAGGAAGAGAAAACCGGCGAACTGGATTTCGGCAATTGGGCGCAGGCCATAGATCGACATGCCGATGGCGCTGCCGATAATACCTGATTCCGCCAGCGGCGTATCGAAGACGCGCTTCTCGCCGAATTGCTTTTGCAGGTGTTCGGTGACGCGAAAGACGCCGCCATTGATACCGATATCTTCGCCGAAGACCACGACGCGCTCGTCACGCTGCAATTCCAGGGCCAGCGCGTTGTTCAACGCTTCGATCATCGTCATTTGCATGATATATCGTCCCTTTCCCCGTTATTGCGGTTGAATATAACGCAGCATCTCGGCGCGCTGCTCTTGCAGGCGCGGGAACGGCTCGGCGAAGGTATGGTCAAAGAAGCTGTCGGGAGCCATCGCGGGCATGGCCTCTGCTTCCTGCACGGCTTCGTTGATCTCTTCTTCGATGGATGCGATCAATTGTTGGTCCTGTTCGTCTGCGAGCAGGCCGCGCTGCACGAGGTAGGCGCGGAAACGCTTGATGGGGTCTTTGCTCTGCCAGAATGCTACTTCGGCGGCGTCGCGGTAGCGCGTGGGATCGTCTGCTGTGGTGTGCGCGCCGATGCGATAGGTCAGCGTCTCGACGAGCGTTGGCCCCTGGCCGGAACGCGCGCGTTCGAGCGCCTGTTGCATGACATGGTAGACGGCCAGGATGTCGTTGCCGTCAACGAGCGCTGAAGGCAGGCCGAAGCCAGCGCCGCGCGCCGCGAAACTGGGAGCCGCGCTCTGCTTCGCGCGCGGCACGCTGATGGCCCAGCCGTTGTTCTGCACGACGATCACGACCGGAGCCTGGAAGACGCCCGCAAAGTTTAGGGCTTCGTTGAAATCGCCCTCCGAGGTCGCGCCGTCGCCGCACACACCGACGGCCACCGCCGGGTCGCCCGCGATTTTGGCCGCCATCGCCAGCCCGACGGCATGGATAAGCTGTGTGCCGATGACGATCTGGATGGGCAGGCAGCGCGCCTCCCTGGGATAGTTGGGAGCCGTCATGCCGCGAAACGAATAAATAAGCGTGGGTAAAGGAATGCCTCTGACCATCAGCGAGGCGATTTCGCGGTACGAGGATGTCAGCCAGTCCTGGGTTTGCATAGGCGCGGCCAGCCCCACGGCGGTCGCTTCCTGGCCGACCAGCGAGCCGAAGGTGGTGGCGCGCCCCTGGCGCTGCAAGGCGATGATCTTATTGGAAAAAGCCCGGCCCTGCTGCATGAAGCGATACAGCGACAGCAAACGCTCCGCGCTGAGATCAGGCACGGCATTGACGACGTTGCCTTCGGGGTCAAGAATCTGATAGGGGGTCAGAGCAGAATCAAGTTGTTGGATCGCCACGGCGCGCTCCTTCCTTGTTATCTCAAGCAACCGGGCAATGTGCGGCCAGCCGCACATTGCCCGGTTGCTTGAATGATTATACGGAAAATACCCACGGGGCTTCTTTTTTGCGCCGCTCCTCGTAGGCCGCGATTTCATCAGCGTGGGAGAGCGTCCAGCCGATGTTGTCCAATCCCTGGAGCAGGGCGTTTTTCTTGAAGTTATCGATGTCGAAATGGAAAACGCGCTCGTCAGGCGTGGTCACGGTCTGCGCAGCTAGATCAACGGTGAGCTTATAGCCTTCGCGGGCCTCGACCTCGCGCATGAGCTGCTTCACGATTGGCTCGTCCAGCGTGGCGGGTAAGAGGCCGTTGTTGAAGCAGTTGCTGTAGAAGATATCGGCGAAGCTAGGAGCGATGATACAGCGAAAGCCGTAGTCGCGCAGCGCCCAGGGCGCGTGTTCGCGCGAGGAGCCGCAGCCGAAGTTATCGCCCGCCAGCAGGATCGATACGCCCTGGTAGCGTGGCATATTCAGCACAAAGTCGGGATTCGGCTCCATCGCGTTGCCGGTATAGCGCCAGTTGGCGAACAGCGCCGGGTCAAAGCCAGTGCGCCGGATGGTCTTGAGGAAGCGGGCCGGCGTGATCTCGTCGGTATTGACGTTCACGCGGTCGAGCGGCAATACCAGGCCAGTTAAGGTCGTAAACGGTTCCATCTATCTCTTCTCCTATTGCTCTCTGATGTCCACGAAGTGACCGGCAATTGCGGCGGCAGCGGCCATTGCCGGACTGACGAGGTGCGTGCGCCCGCCGCGGCCCTGGCGGCCCTCGAAATTGCGGTTGCTGGTCGAGGCGCAGCGGTCGCCCTCGGAAAGCATGTCGCCGTTCATGGCGATGCACATGCTGCACCCGGCCTCGCGCCAGTCGAAACCGGCATCGCGGAAGATATCGGCCAATCCCTCTTCTTCGGCCATGCGGCGCACCTGCATGGAGCCAGGCACAACCACGGCCCGCACGCCGTCCGCGACATGTTTGCCTTTGATGTACTGTGCTGCCATGCGCAGGTCTTCCAGGCGCGAGTTGGTGCAGGAGCCGATGAAGACGGTGTTCAGGCGAATATCGGCGATCTTCTGCCCCGGCTGGAGATCCATGTACTGTAGAGCGCGTTCGTATGACTGGCGTTTCAAGGCATCCTTTTGCTCGGCAGGATCGGGAACGGAGCCGGTCACATCGGCGACCAGGCCGGGATTGGTTCCCCATGTGACCTGCGGGCCTAAGCCCTCGACATTGACCTCGTAGACTTTATCGAACTGCGCGTCGGGATCGCTTGCCAGTTCGCGCCAGGCCGCGACGGCCTGATCGAACATCTCGCCTTTTGGCGCGTAGGGACGGCCCTTGATATACGCGAAGGTCGTCTCATCGGGAGCGATCATACCGGCGCGCGCGCCCGCCTCAATCGCCATGTTGCACAGCGTCATGCGCCCTTCCATTGAGAGCGCGCGCACAGTTGAGCCGCTGAACTCGATGACATGTCCCGTGCCGACGCCCGTGCCAAGCTGGCCGATCATATACAGCGCGACATCTTTAGCGGTCACGCCTGGCCCTAACGCGCCTTCGATGCGGATATTCATGGTTTTGGGGCGTGATTGCAACATCGTTTGCGTCGCCAGCACATGCTCGACTTCGCTGGTGCCGATGCCGAAAGCTAGCGCGCCGACCGCGCCGTGCGTCGAAGTATGCGAGTCGCCGCAGACAATTGTCAGGCCCGGCAGGGTGATGCCCTTTTCCGGCCCGATGATATGCACAATGCCCTGGCGCGCGTCATCCATGTCGAAAAGCGTGATGCCGAAATCGCGCGCGTTCTGCTCCATCGACGTGATGCAGATTTCGCTGTCTTTATCTACGACATTGATCATCTTGCGCCCGCGTGTCGTCGGTATCATGTGGTCAATGACCGCAATTGTAGCGACAGGTTGGCGCACCGAGCGCCGCATTTCGCGCAAACCGGTGAAGGCTTGCGGCGAAGTGGCCTCGTGGACCAGGTGACGGTCGATATACAGGATTGTGGACTCTCCGGGAACATCGCGCACAACGTGCGCGTCCCAGATTTTCTCAAACATCGTCTTAGCCATTGTTGTGTCTCCGTAGTGTAATGGGCCAGGCAGGAAACCTGGAGTGACGCTTATATCATACCACAAGGATTTCCAACGAAAGGGGGTCAGCTTGCGAATCAATACGGCAATACGGCATCTACACACGGGCGTGTGTAGATGCCGTATTGATTCGCAAACTGACCGATACCTTATCCGATATTGCAGCTCGACAGGCCGCGCTTTTCGAGGTATTGCTGGTGGTAGTCCTCGGCGCGGTAGAACTGGGAAGCTGGGACGACCTCCGTTACAATCGGTCGCCGGTATTTGCCGGACGCTTGCAGGTGCTCTTTTGAGGCGGTGGCTGCGGCCTGCTGCTCCGGCGTGTGGTAGAAGATAGACGAGCGATACTGCGTCCCAACGTCCGGTCCCTGGCGATTGAGCGTGGTCGGATTATGATTCTCCCAGAAGACCTGTAAGAGTTGTTCATAGGAGACGCGAGCGGGATCGTAGTCTACCTCGACAGCCTCGGCGTGACCGGTGCGGTCGGTACAGACGTCATGATACGTTGGATTGGAAAACGCGCCGCCTTCGTAGCCTACTGCTGTCGCGACGACGCCCTTTATCTGGCGAAATGTCGCCTCGACGCCCCAGAAACATCCTGCCGCGAACGTGGCTTTTTCTGTCTGCATCATCGTTATTACTCCTTTATCGTTGAACTCTATAATACCTGACCAGGAGTCAGGTTATGCTTGCCCGTCGTCTGCTGCCTGCCCGGCCTTTGGCTGGAAGGCGAGCGCGAGGGAATTGATACAATAGCGTTTGCCGGTGGTCTCGCGGGGGCCATCGTCAAAGACGTGGCCGAGATGCGCGCCGCAGTTTTTGCAGGTCACCTCGGTGCGCCGCATGAAGAGCGAGCGATCCTCGTGCAACTCGACATGCTCCCGATTGATCGGGTCATCAAAGCTCGGCCAGCCCGACCCGGATTCGAATTTGGCATCAGATGAGAACAGCGGCTGCCCGCAGGCGACGCAGCGATACATGCCATCTTCGTGGTTATGATACAACGCCCCGCTGAAAGCGCGCTCGGTGCCTTTGAGGCGGCAAACCTGGTACTGCTCCGGCGTCAGTTTTTCTTTCCAATACGACTCCGGCTGGTTTCTCAAATCGTTCGTCATGAAATTTCCTCTTCTATTGCAATGATAGATAATCACTATAACATATAAGGGATACACGAAAAAGACGGGAAGGTTTTACATTTGCTCCTTCACCGGTGAAAACAATGTGTCCAACAGGTTTGTTCCGGCTCTGGCGTATTGCCGATTCTTTGCCCATTTGTTACAATCAACGCATGGACACTGAACAAGAACAGAGTTTTTCCCTGTTGCCTGATGAGCAGCCGGTGACGACGGTGCGCGACAGTCTGTATGATCTGATCCCGCTTGGCCCGCGCGAGGAGAAGCTGATCGGCACGGCGGCCTTTTTACGCCTGCAGAAGATCAAACAACTCGGCTTCGTCTATCGCATCTGGCCGGGAGCGACGCACACGCGCTACGAACACAGCCTTGGCTGCTATCATCTGGCCGTGCGCGCGCTGCGCGCCATGCTGTGGCGCGGCGCCGACGGTGGACTGGAAGGCGTCTCCGCCAGCAGTATCCAGACGCTAGTAGTGGCTGCGCTGCTGCATGATATCGGCCATTACCCGTTCTCGCATACCATCGAAGAGCTGGGCCATCCCATTATACCGCACGAAAAAGTTGGGCGTGCCATCATCGAACAAGGTGAGATCGCCGCCATTCTTGAGCAAGAGTATCGCCTTTCGCCGGAGCGCGTGGCCGACATGATCGACCCGCCCAGGCAGCGCGCGCTGCCCGCTGATGACGCCCTGCTCGCGCATTTGCTGAGCGGCGCGCTGGATGTAGATAAGCTGGATTATCTGCCGCGTGATGCGCGTGCCTGCAATGTACCCTACGGTGGGGTCGATGTCGCGCGCTTGCTGGCCGCGCTGCGTGTCCATGCCGATGTGCAGGGCGAGCGGCGCATTGTCGTAACGCACAAAGGCATCAGTCCTCTGCATTCGCTGCTGCACGCGCGCCAGGAAATGTTCGACAACATCTACTGGCATCATACCAGCCGGGCCTTGCAAACCATGCTGCTGCGCGCGGTGCAAGAAGCGCTCTTAGCCGGTGCGCTGGAAGCCGATCACCTTGTTGGGCTGGACGATGCATCGCTGCTCGTCCTCTTAGCGCGGGATTACATGCCGGAGAGTACGCGCGCGCTGGTGGAAAAGCTCGAATTGCGCAGGCCATATAAGGGTGTGTTGGAGATCAGTCGGATGGCTGGCCGCCTGTTCAGTCGCCTGGAAGCCTTGTTCTGGGACGCCAACCGGCGGCGGCATATTGAGCAGATGCTGGCGGCGGAGCTGGCGCGCGCGCTGAATATAGCCATCGCTGATTACGAAACGCTGCTGGATATTTCCAGGCCGGGGAAATGGGAGATGGACGTGTGGGTAACGTTCGGCAAGCAGCCGCCGGTGGGTATGACCGAACTGGTCACATGGGTGCAGGCGACCGGATTGCAGCCTGATGACCTCGCTCGCTATGAACAGCACCAGCAGCGGATTCGCCTCGTTGTTCCCGAACGTATTCGCGCGCTCCTGCAAGGACGGCGCGACGATCTCTTGTTGCCTCTGTTGGAAACGCTGATCGAGACGGAATAAGGTTTATTTGCGCGGTTTGTGGTTCTTCCCCTGGTCTTTGCGCTGGTACATCAGGCGCGCGGCTTTATCGTGGACGCGCCAGGCGGGCTGATAGTTCTCGTTGAGGCCGAGAGCCTGTTCGGCGGCCTGCACGGCCTCGCGATAACGACCCAGGCGATAGAGTGTGTCGGCTTTCATGGTCCAAATGTGTTCATCGTCGGGAATGAGTTCCAGAAATTGCTCAATCGCCTCTTCCGCTTCCTCGAAGTGTCCCAGGGCGCGCAGCGCGCGCGCGTGGCTATCCCAGGCAAAGAGATCATCCGGGTCGAGTTCAATCAGTTGGCCGGTGAGCGGGAGTAACTCGCTGTACTCGCCGAGGAAGCGATACGCGCGTATGAGAAATGCCAGCAAATATGTATCACGTGGAGCAGACTCCAATAACTGCTGAATCAGCGGGATCAGTTCGCGAATTCGCTTGAGGTCGTAAAGGATTTCTCCCTTTGCTCGCAGCGCGAAGAGATAGTCAGGATCAAGAGCCAGGCTGTAGTTGACGGCGTCGAGCGCGGCCACCGGATTTTTGAGAGCCAGTAGAGCGATGGCTTTATTAGCCCAGGCGCGCGCATCATTGGGGGCAAGCTCGATGGCTCTCTCGACGCTGCGCAGTGAGTCCTGGTAGCGTTCCTGGAGCAGTTGCAATCCGCCGCGATTCAGCCATGCCAGGGGCAGCGTCGTATCAAGCAGAAGCGCCTGATCGTTCGCGATGGTCGCCTCGGAGATGCGTTCCAGCTTTTGCAAGGCGCGCGCCTGACAGGCGAGAGCCAGCGCCGAGCCGGGATCAAGCTCAGAAGCCTCTCGCGCCATTGTTAACATTTGCTCGTACTGTTCATCCTTGTCGCAAGAGATCGCCTGATCAAGCATCCGCTTGACCTCATCATGTCGCTGATCGCTTTCTTTGTTCGTGATGGCCTCTTCGTTATCCACGTAGAAATCTCCTACCTCAATTCATTGCGCCTATTATCTCATGATTTGCCCGGAGGGGCAAGCTATTACAAACTTTTTACAATTTCCTGCCACATTTCTGATGATCCTGGTATATAGTACCCATAGAGTAATCGTAAACGTAGATACTGTGCAAGCTAAAACACACCGTACATCAAAGAAACGAAATAATAGGAGGAATATGTTGCATCCATATGATCATTCCACTGAACCATTTCAAAGCGAGAACGCGCAGCCGCCCCAGCCAGGGTACATGAACTTTCCCTTCCAGGCTGAGGACGAGCCGTTACAGCAACCTGGCACTATGGCTTCCCAGGTCGAGGACGCGCAATCGCCGCAGCCAGGGAGTATGGCTTATCCGTTCCAGGTCGAGGACGCGCAATCGCCGCAGCCAGGGAGTATAGCTTATCCGTTCCAGGTCGCGGACGCGCAATCGCCGCAGCCAGGGAGTATAGCTTATCCGTTCCAGGTCGAGGACGCGCAGTCGCCGCAGCCAGGGAGTATGGCTTATCCTCCGGCAGCGCCGCCTCCTGATCCAGGAGACAAAGTCACGCGGGGCAGACCGTCGCGCGGCTGGCGTACAGCATCAATAGCGGCCCTGACGCTGATGCTGGCAGTTGTCTTTGGTGTGGGCCTGTTTTCAGGTTGGGTTTACGGGAGAAATTCTGTCGCGACATCGACTACTCCAGCGTTGCAGCAAGGCTCAAATCCGACCGTAAGCGTGCCGCAGTTGACCAGCAACAACATCCAGGCGGTGCAGGAAGCGGTCGTCCAGAAAGTCAGCCCTTCGGTGGTGCAGGTGAACGTGCAGACGTCGCAAGGCGCAGGGATCGGCTCCGGCGTGATTATTGACAAGCGTGGCTATATCGTGACCAATGATCATGTCGTGGCCGGAGCGCAGCAAATACAGGTTGTTTTGTATGACGGTACAAAGCTGAATGCACAGCTCGTTGGTACCGACGCGACAGATGATCTGGCCGTGATCAAGATCAATCCGCCCTCGAACCTGGCTGTAGCAACGCTGGGCAACTCTTCTCAACTCAAGGTCGGTCAGAATGTGCTGGCTATCGGCAATCCGCTCGGCATCACGCAGACGGTGACAAACGGCATCGTCAGCGCGCTCAACCGCACGGTGTCGGAGGGCCAGGGCAGCAACGCGATCATTCCTGACGCGATCCAGACCGATGCCGCCATCAATCCGGGCAACAGCGGCGGCGCGCTGGTGGACTTGCAAGGCAATGTCATCGGCATCCCAACGCTGAACGCTATTGACCCTGAATTTAATACGCCCGCGAGCGGCGTCGGCTTTGCCATCCCGTCGAACCGCGTGAACTTCATCGCGACTCAGCTCATCCAGTACGGGAAAGTGATCCACACCGGGCGCGCTGGCCTGGGCGTCTCCGTCGAGTCGGTGAATTCCTACCTGGCGGCGCTCAATAACCTGCCTGTCCAACAGGGCGCGTTGATTGCTGGTTTGCAGTCGGGCGGCCCGGCGCAGCATGCCGGTTTGCAGGTCGGCGACGTGATTGTCCAGATCAACAATACGCAGGTGGTAGATACCTCTTCGCTGGGCGACGCGCTGGCGCAGTACAATATCGGCGAAACCGTTGCAGTACATGTCTATCGCGGCAACCAGCAATTGACGATCAATGTCAAGCTCGGCGAGTTGTCCGCGCAGCCATAGGAAGTCGTTGCAGAGAAGCGAAAGGAATGCCTGTGTTGCCTGGGGCGCACAGGCATTCTTTTCGTCTTTCTTGCTCAGGAGCCAGGAACGGTTTGCAGTTTTTCTTCCTCAACCTTTTGCGGGGGCGTAACAGCGCGGCGGCGGCTGACTAAGATTACTCCCATGAAGAAGACAACCCAGCCGACGGTCATGATCAGCCAGAAAATGTTCTCGACGCCCAGACGGGCGCCGCTGCCCGCCGCCGCGTTGATCAGGTCTCCGGCCAGGATCAGGACGTTGCCCCACAGCAGGTTGCCTGGTCCCTGGCGCGCGATCAGTTTCCAGCCGGAGTATATCGCGACTCCGACCACGGCCAGCACGCCGAGCGAGTTCAGAATGATCAGTACAAAGAGCCACGCGCCGTTCTGGGGCTGTAGAATGCCTGCTCCCGGCGTACCCGCGACCTGGCTCAACTGGCGCATATCGATACCGGCAATGCCAACCAGTACGATGGCGACGGCGCTCAGCCAGCAGAGCGTAATAAAACTGTAGCGTGTGACCGCCGGTTTTGAGACGAGAGCCATGCTGCCCAGTCCCAACCAGGATGGCATGAGGGACGCTCCGAAGATGTAGTAGACGCGGAAAAGGATGATGCCTGCCGTGCTGGTAGGTTGCACGACGATCATCAACACGTAGCCCAGCGTGGCGGCGAAGGCCATAAGTAGCGCGATGCTCCAATACAACTGGTAGAGCTTATGGCGCTGGAAATACTGGCGCAAGATGACGGCGGCAAACGCGCCCGTGACCACGACATTGATTGCCGGGAACAGCAGCGAAAGCGGATTGTTCATAGCTTATCTCACCTGAAAAATAGTTCCTGTAACCTGCAAAAAACTCTCTGGTTTTCCGAAGAACATATGAAAACCTCAGTGGATTCGTCTTTCCTATCATAGGACGTTCTGCACAGGACGTCAACCATCTTTCGTGAAACCGATGTATCGGCGACATTTATGACGCCAGTTAGCGGCAACCCCTGGAGATGATCCTGGCGTCATAATGAAGATTGACATCCACGATCGGGACTGTCATTCTGAGTGGAGCGAAGAATCTCTGCGGGGCGAGTGAGATTCTTCGCTCCACTCAGAATGACAAGCCCAGACCGATCTGGTTCGTGAATCTTCATAATGCCGCCGCTACATCCACATCGAGATCGCTGAACAGTTTTGTTCACATCATCATTGCGCCGTTATGCGGATCGCTTTCGGCGCGTGAAGATCAGGCCCAGGATGCCCAGAACGAGCAGGGTAAAGCCGACTTCTTGCAGACCCGGCGGCGTACTCAGGTCGGGCAGAGGCAGTGATGGCGGTGGCAGCGATTTTGGGCTTGTGCCGGAGGCCGAATGTTCATTCGCGCTGGTCGTTGGCGTGGGCGTCGGTATTGGGGAGGCTGCTGGCGTGGGATGCCCCGGCGTCGCGCTGGTTGCGTGGGGCTGCTCGACTACGCCGGTTTTTTGCTGCGCGGCAAATGTTCCTGTATGTCCCGGCGCACTGGTGGGCGCGGCGGTATTGCTCGTAGACGAGGGTGCGCTTCCCGACGTGGAGTGCGGTAGCATCGTGATCACGCTGGATGCCAGGAAGAAGAGGCCAATTACAGCCACCAGCGTACTCAGGATGCGCAGCGGGCGTTTGAGTGGCGTCGGCCTGCGCTGCTGAGCTATGGTTGTCGGCGTGAGTCCCGGCGTTTCAGCGCCCGGCTTTGAGCGTTCTCGCAGATAGGTCAGGTTGCCCGGCAGCGTGAATGAGCGTGGCAGCGTCGGCTCTGGCAGAGCGCGCAACAGGGCTACCGTCTGTCTGAGGTCGGCCAGCGCCGAGCGACATTGGCGACAGCCGCGCAGGTGAGTCGCGCACGCGGCGCGCTCCTCGACAGAAAGTTGCTCGTCGAGCAGCGCCGAAAGCTGTTCAGTTGTCAGGTGTTTATCGCTCTGCTGTGTCACGCGGATACTCCAGGTTGATCATTCTCTATTAGTAGGTAGACGATATTGACGCGGTAAAAGTTCCTTGTGCTGGGAGAGATAATCACGCAGCCGCTTTCTGCCGCGGGCGATGCGCGAGCGTACCGTACCGAGTGTTGTCTGGGTCGCGGCGGCCACTTCGTCGTAAGACAATCCCTGAATATCGCACAGGATTACCGCGACGCGCTGGTCGAGGGGCAGTTCTTGCAGCCCTTGCTGGATCAACGCCTGCAATTCCTGATTGAGCGCGTGTGCTTCGGGATTGTGTTCCTCGCCCGCCTCAATCAGCGCGCTCAGGTCGCTGGCCGAATGCAGTTCGTCTTCGTCGCCGAGCTGGTCGAGCGATTCAAGTGGGTGGCGCTGCGCGCGCCGCCAGTGGTCGCAAGCCAGGTTAGAGGCGATGCGCAGCAGCCAGGCCCGGAACGAGGAGCCAACACGAAACGACTCAATATGGCGGTACGCGGCAATGAAGGCGTCCTGCGTAATGTCAGCCGCCGTTTCGGCCTCGCCCACCATGCGATAGACCACGCTGTAGGTGGCTGCTTGATAGAGCAGGATCAAATCGTTAAAAGCATTCACGTCACCCTGCTGGCTGCGGGTGATCAGTTGATCTTCGTTGTCGCGCACAATCTCTCCCATAGTGCTGCCTCGTTGTCTTGCCGCTTGCGCCAGTGTAGCATAGATCGGCTATATAGGACAATACGTTGGCAGCTTGAAGAGTTTCTCATGAAAACGCGACTTTTCAATCGTCCTGGCGCGGGAGGACTTACGTTGACATTGCGGAGAAGATGCGACTATAATTACTTTACACAACACCTCTTGTTTGTGATGTTGAAAGTATCTCGCTTCAACGGAGAAGCAGCGGCATCTCTCAGCCATGAGTCGCCGTCGGTTTCGATGAAGAAGCCCGTTTCTCTCCGGAGGAAAATAGAATGACGACAACAGAAGGTCTGCAAGACGTCGTCGCAACCCATTCTCAGATTTGCGATATCGATGGCACACTTGGCAAACTGACCTATTATGGCGTTGATATTCATGATTTAGCGCGTTTCTCTTCGTTTGAAGAGACGGCATACCTGCTCTGGCATGGCACACTGCCGACGCACGCTCAACTTGACGAGTTGAAGGCGCAACTCCAATCGCATCGGACCATCCCAGAGCGCGTAATCGAGATTATGCGGATGCTCCCGACCTCAACTCCCCCGATGGATGTGCTGCGCACGACTGTTTCTCTCCTCTCCACTTTTGACTCCAACATTGCCGACCGCTCCCCTGAAGCGAATCAGCAGCGCGCTGTGCGCCTGACCGCTATGCTCACCACCATTGTTGCCGCGTGGGAGCAACTGCGCAATGGCCGCGAGCCGGTCGCGCCCTTAGCGGACGGCGATCATGCCACGAATTTCTTGTATATGCTCCAGGGCGAAATGCCGGATACCTATTCCGCCCATGTGATGGATGTCGCGCTGATCTTACACGCTGATCACGAACTCAATGCCTCGACCTTTGCCGCGCGCGTGACTGCCGGGACGCTGGCTCACATGTATGCCGCCATCACTTCGGCTATCGGCACGCTTTCCGGGCCACTGCACGGCGGCGCGAACGAGCAGGTCATGCGGATGCTCCAGCGCATCGGTTCCATCGAGAATGCCGGGCCGTACATTCGCGGCGCGTTGGAACGCCATGATCGTATCATGGGCTTCGGTCATCGCGTGTATCACACGGAAGACCCGCGCGCCTCCCACTTGCGCGCGATGTCGGAAGAATTGGGCAAACGCGCTGGTGATACAAGGTGGTACGAGATGTCACGTATCGTCGAGGAGAATGTCATGGAGCAGAAGGGGCTGTATTGCAACGTCGATTTCTATTCGGCCTCGGTCTACTACACGCTGGGCATCCCTGTTGATCTCGACACCCTGGTCTTCGCATCGAGCCGCATCGCCGGCTGGTCAGCTCATGTGTTGGAGCAATACGCCAATAACCGCCTGATCCGCCCGCGCGCCGAATACGTCGGCCCCAAAGTGACGGACTACGTGCCGATCGAACAACGGGGATAAAAGATTTACATGTGCTATGCCTCAGCATTCGCTAGAATGCGCTGGCACTGGGAAAATAGCGCCTTAGCTGTTTTTCCAGTGCCTTCTTCGTCGCAATGGTCACAATCAGCAAGATTATGCCATCAAAAATTAGACCTTCCCTGCCCGCTAGCTTAGGAGGGGTTTTTCCAGGTGATAGTATAGTCGTCGCCGTTGGAAATCGGTCCAGTTGTAGCCAGGTAGTGACCATTGTTGTACATGTTATTATAGTCATGCGTCAAATCGTTGATAGGAGTGCTGTTGATATCGCAACCGGTGAAGCCAATATAGTTGAAATCCGTGAAGTTCGGATATTGATTTTTGTTATTCGGATTCTCCACGATACACTCACCGGTAGCTCCGTCGGAAGTAGGCCAGTACTCGATATGGCTAAAATCCAGGTTGGCTACATCAATCATGTAGTAGTCATATCCGTCGCTATCGAGATTGGAGGTCACTTCCGTGGTGACTGGATCCCTGCAAAGGGCCGAGGTTAGAGTCCAGGTCAGCGTATGATCCGGTATCCCAAACGCCTCAACCCAACCGGTATAAGTAATTTTCTGGCTAGAATTACCGATAATCTCATCAGTACCTGTCTGGATGAGATAGCCCGAATCATTGCCAGCGCCTCCGATCCCCACCCACTCGCTCGCGCTCGCGTTGAGGTATTTGGTACTCAGGCACGGCAAATTCCAGTTGTCATCGGCAAGAACATATGAGCCGAGCGGCTGTATGGCATAGTTTCCGGCCCAAATTGGACTGTTGTACTCGGTAGTGTTGGGAGAGCCAGCAGGCGAATGAAATTCACCTGAGTGATGCTGTTTGGGGCCAGTTACGAGTGGCGGTTGACAAATATGGCGATGCGTTTTAATGCGATTGGCTCTTTGCAACCATCTCGCTATAGCTTGCGCGTCTGCATTGAGTGGACGAACAGGCAACCCATAGGCCTGGAGTTGCGCGTCGCTCAGTTTGGTGACATCAAGACTCGCTGATGCTTGCAAACATGGGGCCGACTTTGTCGATGCTGACGCCGGAATCGCTTCATGCTGCTGTGCAAATGCCACAAGGGGAAAGAATACGGCTAGAGCGAAAGCTACCAGGACAGATCTGAGGCACTTCATCAGAAAGTGGGAGGAGAGACGATGGGTAAGTTTCATGCTTCTTCCTTTGCTTCACGAAACGGGGTACACTATGGCCCATTCCTGGCACAGCTATTGACGAGCAATCAGGCCGAACGCAGCTTGCTTGCGGGCAGCAAAAGATTTCCGGCACGTTTCGCCTCATCTGGCTTGATAAGTTTTATCGCTGGCAGATAGGCATGTCAAGCATGAAACACTAGAGCATCTTTTGTTGGTACAAATAGCTGGCCTGGAAACAGATGTATGTTACCCCCTAATTAACAATCATGAATATAATTTAATCTTTACTGATCATTTGTGTCAAGCCCATGTATTCATGTATTAAGGACCACTATCGTTCCGTGAGGAACTTTTTACTCAGTGAGAACGTCTTTCCTTTATGATGGATTGAAAAATCGCAAGGAAAGGATCAGACCAATGCCATTCTTATCGTTTTTATTCCAACCGGTTGTCTTTCAAGAATTGTCTAATTGGATTATTCTCACCGGCTGGGCCGCTGTTTTGCTTCTCCTGACAGTACTCGCCTTTTTCTTTCTGGGAGCCGCCCGCGCGAGGAGCGCGTGGTGGCAATATCTTGCGCTGCTGCTCATAGCAGGTCTCGGCGTGTGGTCTATAATAGTTGTTTACAACAGTTATCAGCAGATGTTGCATTTTTACGCACATCTACCATTGCATAGCTTCAATTTGGTGTCTCTCCACTTGAAAACTCCATATCTCGCGACCCTTCGGGCCTGTCAGTTTCAGTTTGCTCTGCTTGCAAGCGTACTTGTAATGCTGCTCGGTGTTGCTGGTTGGCAGTTGCTGCGCACTCTCACTAAAAAGGGCGCTCAGGAACGACTGGCGGACAATCATCATGGATATCTCTGGATGAGTGGCGCTTTCTTGTTGATTGGCCTCTGCTGCCTGGCTTTTAGCGTGCTTCTGATTACACAATTCAACACTACGTTCTACGCACCGCAAGATTTCCAGTTTGAAGGACTGACGACGTTAGAGCTGATCGGTCTCTTTACGGTCTCGCTGGGCGGTCCGCTCATTCTGCTGCTGCTCGGCATCACCAATATTGTGCGGCATATGCATCCAGGCTATCGCCACAATCTGGTTGAAAGTCGATAAAACGCTACAATTGGGTTTGACGCACATCGGGTTTGACGGGCGACCACAAGGGTACGCCCCTACGATATACGAAGCAGCTTCACAGGCCGATCCGCATATAGTAGGGGCGTACCCTTGTGGTCGCCCGACCGGTCAAAATGTGGTCGCCCGACCGGTCAAAATGTGGTCGCCCGACCGGTCAAAATGTGGTCGCCCGACCGGTCAAAATGTGGTCG
>DATLSW010000345.1:0-8869 GCA_035533955.1 Ktedonobacteraceae bacterium
CCGACCTCAACAAAAGCTTCCAAAGAGCATCTTTTAGAAGTGGCAGGCGTGTTTCTCCGGCTGGGTTTCACTGCCTTTGGCGGGCCAGCAGCCCATGTTGCCATGATGCGCGACGAGATTGTGAAACGACGCCAGTGGATCAGCGAGCAGCGATTCGCCGATCTGTGGGGCATGAGCAACCTCATTCCCGGCCCAACATCGACGGAACTGTCGATCAACCTGAGCTATCAGCGCGCTGGCTGGCCCGGCCTCATTGTTGGCGGTATCTGCTTTATCAGTCCTGCTATGCTGATCGTGCTGGTAATTTCCTGGGCCTATGTCGCTTATGGCTCGTTGCCACAGGTAACGTGGTTATTTTATGGCATCAAGCCCGTTGTGGTCGCGATCATCGCGTATGCATTGTGGGGATTGTGCCGCACAATACTCAAAGGTATCTGGCAGTTCGTGGTGGTCGTGCTTGTTCTGGGGCTATACTTCCTGGGTATCAACGTCATTGTCCTGCTTTTTGGCGGCGGCATCCTCTATGGGTTGGTGCGCATCCTTGAACGCTGGTCTCGCGAAAAACGTCTCCCGGCAAAACCGCCGGTTGCATCGCTGATAGGCATATTGGTGCTGCAATGGCAGACGATGGCTGTACCCATCACAGCCATCGCTGCTACCGCCGTCCCGTTCAGTCTGCCCACGCTCTTTCTCACATTCCTCAAGATCGGCGCGGTACTCTACGGCAGCGGCTATGTGCTGCTGGCGTTCCTGCGCAGCGATTTCGTTCTCCACCTGCACTGGCTCACAGATCGCCAGTTGCTCGATGCCATTTCCATCGGCCAATTCACGCCCGGCCCCGTTTTCACAACCGCCACCTTCATTGGCTACATTCTGGGTGGCTTACCCGGCGCGTTGCTGGCAACGTTGGGCATCTTTCTGCCCTCTTTCGCTCTCGTCGCCCTTGTTTACCCGGTCGCGGCCCGGCTCAGGCGCTCGCCCTGGACGGCCCCGCTGCTGGATGGTGTCAACGTCGCCGCGCTTGCTCTGATGGCCGGAGTCCTCTTCCAATTGGGGCAAAACGCGCTGATTGATATTCTGTCCTGCTCAATTGCCTTGATTGCCTTTGTCGTCCTCCTGCGCTTCAAAATCAACTCGTTCTGGCTGATCCTGGCGGGAGCGGCCATTGGGCTGCTCCGCTTCTGGGTCATATAAAGAGTGCTATTCAGCCAGTTCGACGCGCCCGTTCAAGATTTCATGTGCTTCTGCCAATGCAATCCAGGCAGTCTCACCGTGGTAGACCCACCCCAACTCTTCGTGCAAAGCTTATTGTTTGTACGGTGCATATCCAGGCGAGCCCGCCCAACGCTTCGAATCCAGCGTCCGGTCGGCACAAGCTCCGCATATGATATTTTTAGATAGTTCGCAAGACACCACATAGCATTGTGATCATCCACGTCATTACTTACTTCATTGGCGATTTCAAGGTGAGTAAGAAACTTTGTGAGAAAATCTTCAAGTGTTTTTCCTGTCTCTCCTTGATAAGCTTCCGTCTGTAATATTTGTAGGTATTCATTAGGAGAAGAACCTATTTCTAATTGTCTTCTGCCTCCTATGATCTTTCCCTGGCTCTGTTGAGGCATAATGGGGAAACTTTCAACTAATCCCACAGACCAGCCTGGAACGGCACAAATACGTCCATTATTGATTACTCCTAATTTGGTTTGTCCCCGATGATTGCTTGAATATTCTTGAGGAAAATAGACAAGCTCGTCTGTATCTAGTGCCTGTCTTAAAGTATCCCATACCCAGACTTGTTTTTCGGTATTGACACGAACCGTTATGAAAGGATCAGAAGCAGAACGCCTGGTTTGATACATAGTTCCTTCTGCCGCGTGTTTAAGAATAGCTGCTTTCATTCGGTCAATAAGAAGGGGTGTTGGCATTGCCATGGGTGTTAATGCTAAACGATCAAACCCTTGTGGAACTTTTCTGCCTACAAGCCCTCTATTCTGGGCAAATAGTTCTACAACCTGTTCCTGGGTTGGTACGGGATACTCTTTTCCATCTAATCCCATCACCCCAGGGCTTTCTGATTTCGGAAGAAGCGTGAGCATACCGGTGCGCTTTAAGGCAGTAACGCAACGAGCATATTCCCCTTCAACAGAAAATAACTGTTCTGATTGAGAAGCTCCTTGCATGTGTGCTGATGTGTCTAGAGATTGTTTTGACATACCTTATTATACCGTTTTTGGGTTAGATTGTGTAAACCACAGAGGTATACTGGCCTTGTGCGGTTTGCCCGCCGAGTGTATGGATAGAGCCTATGGCTATACGAAATCAGTCTGGCCGCCATATGCTATACTACGATTATGGGCATTTATGCCAATCATGCCATCTACCTGGAGGCTTTCATGCACAACGGCCAGCTTGACCCTCGGCTCCAGCAAGTTCTGGAATTTCCACTGGTCAGCGGCATATTTGGGCGTCGTTCGCGCCGCTTCGGCTTCGGCATGTCTATACCTGACGGCCCGCTGGCCTATACGTCACCGCACGATCCGCTCCCGCTGTGCGACCTTGAACGCGCGCTGCTCATTGCCGCCGCCACAGGCGTGACAGGCTGGAATTTCGGCATACCCTTCACCGTTAACGAAAGCGAGCATCTCAGCAACTATAGCCTGCGCCTCACCGGGCGCACTATCCCCTCGGCAGCCACAATCTGCACAACCGAGCTATTTTTTACGGACGATACAGGTATTTACATCACGCGCACCAGAGATGTGACGCCCGATCGGCTGCGCGAATTTGAGAATCAGGATGATATCGCCCGCGTCATCGCTATTTCGCGGGCCGCAACGCTGCAACTGAGCGCGCAACGTCTCTCCCTTCCAGTAGAAGCGCCGCATTACGACGAGCATAATTTCTGGAATAGCAACAAACCAGGTACAACACTGTTTATGCCAGCAGGGGACGTGGGTGAGCAGTTACTGGCTCTGCTCGCCATGTATGTTACGAATGGTTACACGCTCTATGACGATTATAATGGTCGCCTGGGCGGCAAGCTGGAACCGTTTATCCGCTCAGGTATCATCAGCGATACGGCGCAAATGCGCTTCGCCCTCTCGCATATCGAACAGGTAGCGTATTCAACAGTAGCGATGGAACTTGCCCTGATCTGCCAGAACATCGTACTGATGATGCAGGCCATCGGCCTGGGCGGCTGGATGTATACCGGCATTTTCCCCTACAGCGTCCTGGGTGCCTATGCTGACAAAGGTATAGCGGGTCTCGGCTTCCGCTTCGCCAGGCGCGAGGACTGGACAATGCCCAATCCCATCGGGCTGGATGGTGTCTACGAGTCGGTTTGCCCGCCATACGTCTCAGATATGTACGAGGCCGCGCAGAAGTTGGCCGAGCGCAAATTCGGGCCGGGCGGGACATATGACCCCGTGACTGGCGGGCCATTCCTACATACCAGCGAGATCAAGGCCACAGCGCAGCCCTACTCTCAGGCACAGATCGATTGCATCGGTGAAATGGCGCAGTACATCTACTCGACCTACGGACGCTTCCCGGCACGTTTCCCAACCATTTTACTGCGTATCTACGCTCAGGCACACCACCTGGAACTCGAATTTTACGACAAATTCTATCAGCGAGGAGCCTATCTGCAAACCCACGCGGAGCATATGGAACGATGGCACGCACCAAATGCTTCTTGAGTCGCCAGTCAATTACTTTCGCTGAGGTAATATCGCGAGTTGAGGCAGAAGGAGGAAATGCATCCTGATCTCGTCCGCAAGAGTATCTCGCAAGCGACGATAGATTGCGAGTTGCTCTTCTTTCGCAAGATCAGCCGATGGTGGGTCTTCAATCGACCAGAGATGATGCCGACCAGCACCAGGGATGATTGGTCAGCTATCCGTCATACCACTACAGAGAACGACGCCTTCGTCCCACTGCATACCAAATGTTGGTTGGGTAAGATGATCAGGCGCGAGAAGGGGAATGCCCTGCTCACGTAATACCTGTTCAGCAAAGTCTCTTCCCTGTACATCCTGGGTTGGCGTACCCCAGACATCATACTGGCTCTTTGCCATGAATGAGAGCATACTGGCCGCTAATAGAGAACGGCTTGATCCACGCGAACAAAGAAAAAGGATACGTGAAACCATAGTACCTCCATAAGCTGGTATCATAGAGAACAGCATATACGTATGATACCTTGAATGATCAACCGATGTCATTGTAGTTATCTACTAGTTTGGAGAACAGATGCGTCTACGTTTCCTATTGATTAGTATGCTTGCACTGATGCTTGCCGGGTGCGGGAGCGTTCCTGCCACTCAGAATACCACTACGACTACGTCTCCAGCCGTGAATAGCAGTCCGACCGCCACGCTTCCGATTACACCGACCAGCGTGGGTCCCGGCATTCATCATATCTTCTACATCATGATGGAAAACCACAGCTCCAGTCAGATTATCGGAAACACCGCGGACGCCCCTTACATCAACCAGTTGGCGAATACTTACGGGATAGCAACGCATTACTACGGCGTCACGCATCCCAGTCTGCCCAACTACCTGGCGGCTATTTCCGGCAACTTTCAAGGCATCTGGGATGATTGTTCCGCCGGAAGCAGCGTGATCTGTAGTCCTGAAAGCTTCGGGCCAGGGCTTACTCAATCAGAGTATGCAAGCGCATCCAATCGCCCGCACCTGTTTAGCGGACCAACCATCGTCGATCAGCTCGAGGCGCATCACCTGAGCTGGAAAGCCTACATGCAATCAATGCCGTCTGTCGGCTACACAGGCGACTCGTATGGAAACTACGCGCAAAAGCACGATCCGTTCATGTATTTCGCAAACATCCGCGACAATCCCGCGCGAATGCAGCAGATCGTGCCATTCACGCAATTTCAGCCGGATATGCAGGCGGGAAAGATTGCCAATTTCGTCTGGATCACACCGGATCTCTGCAACGACATGCACGGCGCGTCAGTCTGCGGCTCCTATGACGGTTTGATAGCGCAAGGTGATAGCTTCATCCATACGGTAGTGCAACAAATAATGAGTTCTGTCGCCTGGCAAAACGGCGCGGCTATCATCATCACCTGGGATGAAAATGACAATGGCAACGGCGGGTGTTGTAATAGCCCAACGGGTGTCGGGGGAGGGACACTCGGCGGCGGCAATGTACCTTTGATCGTGATCACCTCGCGGGGTTCGCAACACAAGATACTTACCAGCAATGTATATAATCACTACTCGCTGCTCGCAACCATAGAGGACTTGTGGAATTTAGGTTGCATCGCGAATACATGCGATATTAGCGCGTCCGCGTCGTTATCTCCGCTTTTTGCTCAACCGTAACAATTGACCATGCATGGTACAATAATACCATGTCTGATTGAACAACCGCACGGACACGCCAGAAAATCGAAGGGGAATAATGCATCATGGAATATATACGCTACCACGATGAAGCTCAGCTACGCGATCCAGTACTCATCGCGGCTCTGGCGGGTTGGAATGATGCCGCCGATGCGGCCACCACCGCCATCAAACACCTGACCGATCTCTGGAAACCAGAGTTGATCGCAGAAATTGATATTGAAGAATTCCTGGTCTACACAGAAACTCGACCTACCATCAAGCTTACTGACGGGATCCAACGCGATATCGTCTGGCCGACATGCAAGTTTTTCTCCTATCGGCCCTCGTACCTGGGCTACGACGTGATCTTGTATCTTGGCGCTGAGCCACAATTGAGATGGCAAACATTCAGCAAGCTCTTTCTCGAGGTGTGCAAGCGCTATCATGTCTCCGAAGTGGTATTATTAGGAGCATTGCTGGCAGATGTACCGCACTCTATCGCCGTCCCTATGTCCGGCACAGCCACGAACACGGAACTACAAGAACGCTTGAAAGAGATGGATGTGCGCGGCTCGCGCTACGAAGGGCCAACCGGCATGATCGGCGTTCTCCAGGATGCATGCAAACACGCCGCCATTCCCGCCACCAGCCTGTGGGCTGCCGCGCCACATTATCTGGCCGCCACGCCAAACATCAAGGTGACTTCCGCCTTGCTGACCTACGTCAATACCTATATGTCGCTGGGATTGAACTTGAGCGACATTCAAGGAGATGCGCTGCGCTTTGAAGAGCAGATCACGGCTCTTGTGGCGCGCGACCCCGAAGCCAGCGCATATGTCCATCGCCTGGAAGAGCAGGCTGCCGGGTTGGCCGACGCTGACGAAGACGGCGAAGGTGAGGACGACGAAATGTTTCACCCAGATAGAACGGTCGGCACTGGCCCCTTGCCAAGCGCGGAGTCGCTGATTCACAGTGTTGAGGAGTTGTTGCGCAAACAACGCGAGAACAACTGGCAAAATCCCCCGCCATCCGACGATGATAAGGAAAATGAATGAGTCGAACGCTCTATAGTTTGCAAGAGATACTGCATCCGCGCTCGGTTGCTATCATCGGAGCTTCGCGCGCCGCCCACAAATGGGGACACGTCGCATCCAAACAGCTCATCGCCGGAGGTTTCCCCGGCGCTATTTATCTGGTCACGCCTTCGGCCCCCGAAATTCTGGGGAGACAGACCTACCCCACCTTGCGCGATGTGCCAGGTTCCGTTGACCTCGCCGTTATTTCCACTGCCTTCAACCACGTTCCCCAGGCCGTTGACGATTGCATCGCGCATGGCGTGAAGGGCATCGTCATGATCACCGCCGGTTTCAGCGAGACCGGGGCGGAGGGCCGCGCCCTGGAACAGCAACTCGTCGCGCGCTGCCGCGAACATGGCATTCGCGTCATCGGCAGCAACTGCATGGGCATTTACGTGCGCGGCTCCAGCCTGAACGCCCTGGGCATGGTATTTCCGCTGCCTGCTGGCCCCATCGGCCTGATCTCGCAGAGTGGCAATCTAGGCATGTACCTCTATACGCAGGCGCACCTGGATGGCCTCGGTTTTACCACATTTCTGAGCATGGGGAACGGCGCGGACGTCAGCTTTCCCGAACTGATGGAATACCTGGCTGACGATCCTGAAACAAGCGTCATAGCCGGATATGTCGAGGCCATCCAGGAGGAAACGCTGCGCGCGGCCACACTCGACATGAAGCGCCAGGGACGCTATAAGCCGGTGGTGATCCTGTTGAGCGGCGCGACCGATGTTGGCGTGCGGGCGGCGCTGGCCCATACAGGATCAGTAGCAAGGGTGCGCCCAGACAATGATACGAGCTTGCGGGGCAGCGGCGTGGTGCGCGTATTGCGCTCGGACGAGTTATTTCCGGTCGCGCAAGCGCTCGCCACACAGCCGCCGACGCCGGCGGGCGGGCGACGTATCGCCATTATCGGCGACGGCGGCGGCAGCGTCGTTGCCAGCGGCGACTCCTGCATACGCGTGGGACTCCAGATACAACCGCTCAAAGAGGAGACGCAGCAGGCGCTCAGGAAACTTATGCCCGCGCGCGCCACCTCAACCAATCCTGTCGATGTGGCTGGGGCCGCCGACGAAGACCCCATGTCCTTTGCCTGGCTAAGCGAAATATGCCTCAAAGACCCTGCTGTTGACGGCGTCATCGCTACCGGCCTCTTCGGCGGCTATCGCTGGCTGCTCTCGGAAGATTTCGGCGCGCGTGAAGAGGCAGCCGCCCACGAGTTAGGACGCCTCGCGCGCCAGTACCAGAAGCCTGTCCTCGTGCAAACGATCTACGCTCGCCATGACATCCCCGCGCTGCGAATTTTGCGCGAAGAGGGCGTTCCTTATTACGAGTCGATAGAGATCACCTGCCGGGCGATGGCCGCGCTGGCGGAAGTCGGCGCGTTTGTCTCCTGATTTTTTGCTGAAACCTTAACACCTGTTACAATTTGCGGCAAAAAATACTTGTCAGAGGACAAACACTATGCTAAACTAGATTGCGACTTCACACCTCTCTGCTCAGAGAAGTGGGTATTTTCGCCTGTCTCGTTTTCATTGCGATACCAACGTAGGTGGCAGTCACTGTTAGACGTATCTATTTGCGCCTAAGGAGGGCAACTTTTCAGTGAGTTACTACATTATAATTCCTTTCGCCGTAGGACTTCTCACCATAGCATTCGCAGCATATCTTGCGAGTTATGTCCTACGCAGAGACACCGGCACGCCTGCCATGCAAAAGGTCGCGAACGCGATTCTTGAGGGCGCGACGGCTTTCCTGAACCGGCAGTATCGTACCATTGCCATCCTCGCGGTTTTCGCCGCGATCGTTGTTGGAGTAGTCCTCGCACTGCTGGGCCAGGGCGGCGCGGCAGTACAGTTTAGCCTGGCCTGGCATACTTCACTTGCCTTCTTAATTGGGGCGCTCTGCTCCGGCGTTTCGGGGTACATCGGCATGAGCGTTGCCGTGCGATCGAACAGCCGTACAGCCAGCGCGGCGACACGCAGTCTAGGCGAGGCGCTGATGGTCTCGCTGCGCGGCGGCGCGGTCTCCGGCTTCCTGGTCGTTGCGCTCTCGCTGCTCGGCGTTTCCCTCGTCTTCACCGCCTATGGCGGGCTGACGAGTACTGCCGCTGCCCCTTCGCTCATCGTCGGTTTCGGCTTCGGTGCGAGCTTCGTCGCCCTCTTCGCGCAGCTTGGCGGCGGTATTTATACGAAAGCCGCCGATGTCGGCGCTGACCTGGTCGGCAAAATCGAAGCAAATATCCCCGAAGACGATCCACGCAACCCCGCCGTCATCGCCGACCTGGTTGGTGACAACGTCGGCGACTGCGCTGGCCGCGGCGCTGACCTCTTCGAGTCAACGGCTGCCGAGAACATCGGCGCGATGATCCTGGGAGTAGCCCTCTACACCTCAACCGGAAACATCGGCTGGATTCTCTTCCCGCTTGTGGTGCGCGC
>DATLSW010000346.1:0-4631 GCA_035533955.1 Ktedonobacteraceae bacterium
GACCGCGTGGAACAGATCGCGCGTTTCGCCCAGGATGTCTTACCGCATGTGCGCTGATACTTTAACGATCTAGTTCGGGCATGTCATTCTGAGCGGAGCGAAGAATCTCTGCGCGGCGAGTGAGATTCTTCGCTCCGCTCAGAATGACATACCCGATCCTGGTCGTCAACATTCATAATGTCGCTGCCACGTATCCAGGAATTTGCACGAGTCCGCATAACCGCCTAAAATAGGAACAGGCAATATCGCCTGTATCCTTAACATACATGGTAGGCAAACTTTATGCACCTGGAAACATCATCCATTTCTGAACGACCTGACCTTTCTTTGTCAGCACATATAGATTGGTATCGCGTTCCCTTATTGCGTCTTTTGCGCGAAGCACAGAGTCGCGCTATACAGGCAGGGCGGCGTATCCTGGCAACTTTCCTGCTACCAGCGGCAGACATCGATCCGCTTCATGTCTACGCTGCCTTAGAAGGGACCGGGCAAAGTCCGCGTTTTTATTGGGAGCGACCTGCGGAACAGACGGCGCTGGTGGGAGGCGGCGCGGCCACGCTGATTGAGGCCAACGGCACAACGAATTTCACAACAGTCAGCAATGCATGGAGCGAGATCATGCAGGATGCCGTTGTCGGCGGCGCAGAAGAGACGATGCGCTTCGATGAAAACGGGCCGATCTGCTTCGGCGGTTTCGCCTTCGATCCGCTCGCACCGCGCACGCCACTCTGGTCTGGTTTCCCCGACGGCCTGCTGATCCTGCCACGCCTGTCGCTGCGCAAACAGGCGAACAATGCAACGCTGGCGCTCAATCGCATGATCACCGCCGGGGACGACATTGAACAGTGCGCCGACGACATGCTGCGCGATCTCATACATCTCGCCGTGGTTAGCAAACAACTTGCAAAATCACCAACAAAAGCAAATGTTGACAGTGATATCTCTTTTCATATGGAAGAGCTTTGTCCGGCGTCCGCGTGGAAAGAGATCGTCGCGGATGCCGTCAACGATATCCGCCGCGGAGATTATAAGAAAGTGGTGCTGGCACGCGCCGTGCGCATTACCAGAACAGAGGGCGCGTTTGACGTCAACGCGGCTTTACAGCGACTGCGCGAAAGCTATCCCACCGCGCACATCTTCGCGCTGCAACGCGGCGAGCGCGTCTTCGTCTGCGCGACGCCGGAACCGCTGGCGCATGTGCGTGATGGGCAACTGCTGACGACAGCGCTGGCTGGAACAGCGCCGCGCGGAGAAACCGACGAGGACGATGCACAGCTAGGCCAGGGATTGCTCAACAGCGCCAAGAATCGCGAGGAACACGCCATCGTCGTGGAGACGATCCGCGACGCGCTGGCTGGACTATGCGCCGAATTAGAGGTCGCGTCGGAGCCGCACCTGCTCAGACTCAAAAACGTGCAGCACCTTGAGACGCCCATTCGCGGCCAACTGCTACCGGAATTGAGCATTCTGGATGTCGTGGCCTGCCTGCATCCCACACCTGCCGTGGGCGGTTTCCCCACGCAAATAACGCTAGAGAAAATACGGCGCGACGAGCAGATGGATCGCGGCTGGTATGTGGGGCCGGTGGGCTGGATCGACGCTCACGGCAACGGCGAATTCGCGGTAGCCCTGCGCTCGGCCCTGGTGCAGGGCAACGAGGCCACGCTTTTCGCGGGCAACGGCATGGTTGCCGACTCCGAACCGGAGAGCGAGTACGCCGAGACTTGCTCCAAGTTACAGGTCATGCTGCGCGGCTTAGACGGCGGCGAGGGATAACGCCAATGACTACCCTTCCTGATCCGGCCAACGCCACCTATGTCTATGTGGGCGCGTTTGTCGATGAACTCGCACGCGCGGATGTGCGCAACGTGGTGATCTGTCCCGGATCGCGCTCGACACCGCTTGCGCTGACCTTCGCGGAACATCCAGAGATCCGTGTGTGGATGCACATCGATGAACGCTCCGCCGCTTTTTTTGCCCTGGGCATGGCAAAGAGAAGCGAACAGCCCGTCGCTCTGCTCTGCTCATCGGGAACGGCAGCCGCCAACTTTTTCCCGGCGATTATCGAAGCGAAATTGACGCATGTCTCCCTGCTCATCCTGACGGCGGACCGCCCGCACGAGCTACGCGACTGCGGAGCGCCGCAGGCCATCGACCAGAATCGCCTCTATGGCGCGTATCCTAAATGGTTCGTCGATGTGCTTCTGCCGGAAGCTACAAACGCCGCGCTGCGCTACATCCGCACGCTGGCAGGCCGCGCCGCCGCGCTGGCACGAGCCGTTCCGGCTGGCCCGGTGCATCTCAATTTCCCCTTGCGCGAACCGCTCACGCCCGATCCCAGCGCGGGCCAGGAATTGCCGCCGCCCGCGCAGCGCGATCCCATCGCCTGGTATGGGCGACCTGGTAACGCGCCCTATATTGAGGTCACAGAGTCGCCGCTCGCCGCGCCACCAATCTCGGCTATAAGAAATATCGCTGCCCAATTGCAAGCCGCGCCGCGCGGCCTGATCGTTGTCGGGCCGCAGCATAATCCCGCCCTGGCAGACGAACTGACGGCGCTGGCACGGCGTCTCGATTATCCCATCCTGGCCGACGCGCTTTCGCAAGTACGCTGCGGCCCGCGTGAGCGCAATCTCGTGCTATCGAGCTACGATGCCTTCTTGCGCGACGACGCTTTTATAAGCGCGGAACAACCGCAGATCGTGCTGCGTTTCGGCGCCATGCCGACAGCCAAGCCGCTCCTGCTCTACTTGCAGCGTTACCCAACCTGCCCGCAGATCGTGATCGACGGTAACGCCGGGTGGGAAGAGCCGACACAGCTTGCCAGCACGCTCATACATGCCGATCCGGTGGCGTTTTGCCAGGAATTGTTGGTAATGTTAGATGCCGGGATGGGCGGGGCAAGCCCGCGCCCCTACGGGTACGATTCGTGGCTTGAAAGCTGGCAAGAGGCGGATCGCGTGACAAGGGAAGCGTTACAAGCGGCGATACAGGACTTCGCGCCGTTCTTCGAGGGCCGCGTTTTCAGCGAACTGGCCGAGTTGCTGCCAGACGAGGCAACGCTGTACGCGGGCAACAGCATGCCGGTGCGAGACCTGGACACGTTTTTCTGGTCGAGCGCGCGCCGCCTGCGCATCATGGGCAATCGCGGCGCAAACGGCATCGATGGCGTGCTATCCAGCGCGTTGGGAGCGAGCGCCGCCGCGCCGGAGCAGCCGACCGTGCTGGTGGTGGGCGATCTCTCGTTTTTGCACGATCTCAATGGCCTGCTGGCTGCGCGCCTGCACCGGCTGAACCTGACCATCATCCTGGTCAACAACGACGGCGGCGGCATCTTCTCGTTTCTGCCGCAGGCGGCGCACCCGGAACATTTTGAGCAGCTTTTCGGTACGCCGACCGGTCTTGATGTGCGCCCGGCGGTCGAGATGTACGGCGGCCAGTTCCAACGCGTCGAAAGCTGGGAGCAGTTTCGCGGCGGGGTACGTGGTGGCATTGCGGGAACAGGCTTGCACGTCATCGAAGTAGACACGGAGCGCGCAAGCAACGTATCCATGCATCGCCAGCTCTGGCAGGTAGTGACGCGAGCATTGCGAGAGGCAAGGCAGCATGAGGAGTAACAGGGATGTCGTCGTCAACGGCGTAAAGTTACACGTGGAAATGGACGGCCCGGCGCAGGCGGAGGACACGCTCGTCCTGCTGCACGGCTTCACCGGCAGCGCCGCCTCCTGGGACTGCTATTTCGATGCGCTGGGGGCAACCGGTCTGCGCGTGATCGCGCTCGACATGCCTGGTCATGGCGAGTCGGACGCGCCAGCCGACGCGCGCCGCTATACGATGGAGCATTGTCGCGCCGATATTATCGACGCGCTACAGACATTGGGCGTTCGTGAAAGTGAGGCGATCCTGCTTGGCTATTCAATGGGCGGGCGCATCGCGCTCTACGCCGCCTTTTCCGGCTACTTCCGCGCGCTGATCCTGGAGAGCGCGTCACCAGGGCTGGAAGATGAATCCGAGAGGGAGCAGCGACGGCAACAGGACGAGGCGCTGGCCGAACGCATTGAGCGCGACGGCGTAGAGCCTTTTGTGGCATACTGGGAACAATTGCCGTTGTTCGCCAGCCAGCAGATGCTGCCAATAGCGACGCGCGAAATGCTGCGCCAGCAACGCTTGCATAACCGCGCCGTGGGCCTCGCCAACAGCCTGCGCGGCGTTGGCACGGGCGCGCAACCAGCGCTGCACGCGCGTTTGCCGGAACTTGATCTGCCCGTCCTGCTCATAGCCGGAGAGCGGGACGAAAAATTCTGCGCCATCGCCCGGCGCATGGCCTGGATGCTGCCGCGAGGGCAGCTAGAGATCGTACCAGAAGCCGGTCATGCCGTCCATCTCGAACAACCAGACATCTTTGACCGGTTAGTCCATGATTTTTGTCGCACATACGCGGATCATGCATTGCCAAATTGAGGAGGAAAACACATGTCAATTGAATGGACAGAAGCGCGTTCTTATACCGACATCATGTATGAGAAAGCCGAAGGGATCGCCAAGCTCACCATCAACCGTCCGGAAGTCCACAACGCCTTCCGACCGGAGACGCTTTCGGAACTGATCGACGCCTTCGCGGATTGCCGCGA
>DATLSW010000347.1:0-5162 GCA_035533955.1 Ktedonobacteraceae bacterium
GCCGAGCATCGCATCTAACTCGCGCCGTTTCTCCTCGCGCAAGATGCCATACGTCGAGTAATCCACCGGCCCCTGATATCCCGTCGCCTTGTAGCGTTTTTTTCCCGCTTCATATTCAAGGAAGCCCTGCTCCACCAGCTCGGCCAGAATGATGCGCAGCGGCGTTTGCGCGCAGCCTGTAGCCAGCAGCATATCGCTCTCACTCAGCGCCGACGAGGCTTGCGCAAGCGCGAGAACGGCTTTATAGTGCTGTTCCGGCGGCTTGATGCTCTCAATGAAATGCTGGTGTATCTCCTGATCAGTTGGATCGTAGAGAAGAACACACCACGCCAGATCGCCATCTCGCCCGGCGCGGCCCATCTCTTGATAATAGTGAATGGGCGAGGCGGGAAGCTGATAGTGAATGACGAAACGGATATCTGGTTTGTCGATGCCCATGCCGAGAGCAACCGTGGAGCAGATAACTTTGTAGCGATTCGTCATCAAGCCCTGCTCGATCTCCTGGCGCGTCTCGTCGTCGCGCCCAGCATGATAATAGTCGGCGGCGATGCCCCGCTGCTGCAAAAAGGACGCAACCATTTCGGCATCATGTTTAGTCGCAGTATAGACGATGCCAGCGCCGGGAACGTGCGGCAAGATCTCGGCCAGGTAACTGAGTTTGGCCGGGTCGCCGTTAAGTGCCTCCACGTTCACATAGAGGTTGGGGCGCTGCATCGTGCCGCGCATGACCTGAGCCATAGTACCAATCTGCTGGAGAATATCATCTTCAATACGCCGGTTGACCGTCGCCGTAAGCGCGAGGATGGGCATTCGCTCCGGCAACCTTTGCACCATTCGCACAATGCGGCGATAGTCCGGGCGAAAATCGTGTCCCCACGTCGAGATGCAGTGTGCCTCGTCGATCACGATCATGCTGATACGCATCTTCTGCACATAGCTTTGCCAGAGCGCGTTGTTCAGGCGTTCGGGCGCGAGAAAGAGTATTTTGAGATTGCCCGCCGCGGCCTGTTCCAGCGTGGCCCGGTTCTCGTCATCGCTAAAATCCGAACTGACAATGGCCGCGGGAATAGCGTATACGTCATTGCAGCGCTGGCACTGGTCGCGCATCAGCGCCTTGAGCGGCGAAAAAACGAGCGTGAGGTGCGGATAATACAGGCTCGCCATCTGATAACAGAGCGACTTGCCCCAGCCCGTGTGTTGAATCGCCAGGATACGCTTCCCCTGCGCCAATTGTTCAATGATCTCTAATTGCCCTTCGTGAAAGCCGCCGCTGATGCGGAAGCGATCCCACAGCAGTTGTTGCGGTGAATAGCCTTGCCACGTAGCCCCCACTGGCATAGTAGTACTCCTACAATAAAATTCGATGAGATCGTATGTATTGCGTTGCATTTTAGTGAATATGGCTTATTTTGTCAATGATTGCTATTTTTACCGACTTTTCAAACCTGTCCGCAGACACAATAGACCTCGTAGGTGGTCTGGCGATCATTCCATTCGGCTTCCAGCTGCCCGATCACCTCGTCAAACGTGGCCGCAGGGACGCCCACTAACGAGCGGGCGAGCGGCCTCATGCTCGGCCAACCGGCCAGCATATCCTGGGCCAGCAGCTTGCCGACGCGCCCGCCCCAACTGCCGACGGGCAGCGTTTTCGTCTCGGCGCGCACATCGTGGAGTCCGGCGTATTTCACCAGCGAATCCAGTTGTGACATCTGCGAGGCATCAATGCCGCGCGAGGCCGCGATGGCAATCCACCATTCCAGAAAGCGCCGGGTGGCCGTTCCCGCGTGATAAAAGGTGTTACAATTTCATTATGAAAGCATTGAGCTTGCAGACCTGACGCCAGAGGATATTTTGCAAACAGGATTAGTCGGTTTGTATCCTCTGTTGATATTGACTAGAGGCGGCACGCGACGCACTATCGTCGAGAAGATGTTCAGTGTAATTGGCGAAACCGGGAAAACCGATCTGGAAGTAGTAGGATTTACATTAGCATCGTTTGCTTTCACTCGCCTTGCTGAGGAAGAACAAGACTGGCTCATACGGAGATTTCACAAGATGCATGATATTCTGCACGATACGCCGATCTATCAGCTCATTTTGAAAGAAGGTCGAGAAGAAGGTCTCGAACAAGCACGCGAAGAGAGCCTTGAGATAATCGAGCAGGGGAAACTAGAAGTGCTACGCCAAACGCTCGTAACTATCATGGAAATGCGTTTCCCCAAACTGGTACGGCTTGCCAAAAAGGAAACCTCTGTCATTGATGACCTCGATTTGCTGAAGGCACTGGTCGTCAAGATGAGCATTGCCCATGACGCGGCGGAGGCCAAACAATTCTTGCTCGAGTTAGATGAAGACGAGAATGAAGTAATGTCGTAACATATCGTCGCGCGTTTTCAGGATATGGCCTATTCTCAAAATTCGTGAAATATCTTCAGAACTAATCTGAATGAGCAATGAAATCAGGAACCTGGCAGATAAAACCTGCCAGGTTCCTGATTTCATTGCGAATATTTCCTACATCTCCTCGAACAGCTTCGGATCGACCAGCAGCTCTCCCGTGCGCACGATGCGCGAGTGGCGCGTGTGACGGGCAATATAACCGGTGCGCTTGCGCGCGATGCGCAACTGTGCCTTGCGATCTTTGGCCTCGATAAATTCGAGCGAGAGGCGGCGATAGAGCGACTCCCATTGCTCCAGCACGAGCGTGCGGTCGTGTTTGGCGATGATCTCCAGGCTGCGCGCGCCCATTGTGCGGCGCAGTTCTTCGTCGCTCACGAGTTGGTCGATGTACGCGGCCAGCGCCTCGCTGTCGCCCGGCGGGAAGAGAAAGCCATTCTCCTTGTGATGCACCAGTTCGGGCAGGGCATAGGAATTAGCGGCGATGACCGGCAGGCCGCAGGCCATCGCCTCCATTGTGGCGAGACTTTGCAGTTCCGCCTCGGACGGGATGGCGAACAGCGCGGAAGAGCGGCGCAGCGCGAGCAGGTCGGCATCGCTTACATAGCCCAGGAATGAGATGCGGTCGTCCACACCAAGCGTATTGACGAGCGCGCGCAATTCCTGTTCCGCCGGGCCGGTGCTGACCAGCGCGACGTGCGCGTTGCTCCGCGTCTTCGCGATGGCATTGATGAGGACATCGATGCGCTTCTCCTCGCTCAAGCGGTTCGCATGCAGTATGATGGGCCGGTCAAGAGGCAGGCGATAGTGGCGCAATACGGCTTCGTCGCGCCCCCCCGGCGCGAATTTCTTGAGATCGATGCCGTTGGAGATCACGCTGGCCGGGGCGCGCAGCCCATGTTCGTACAGCAAGTTGAGAGCGGTCACTGTAGGCGATGTGACATATTCACAGCGATTGTAAAACTGCACCAGGTAGCCATAGGTGATCCCACTGAAAGGCTTGCTCAAAACGGGATCGTTGGAAAGCGTGCGACTGATGTTGATGGGCAAGTAGTGGTTCGTGACGACCACTGGCTTGCGCAGGCCGCCGGCCATCATTTGCGCGATATTGCCCAGCACCACGGGAGAGTGGATGTGGATGATGTGCGGATCAGTCTTCTTCAAAAGATTGCGCACCGGCACAAACGGTAAAAAGGTGATGCGCAGATCCGAGTACGTCGGCCACGGGAAGGAAGAAAAGCGATAGACTCGCACGTTTTGTTCGATATAGTGATTATCGTGCGGCCCCACGCTGGGCGCAACCACCCACACCTGGTGTCCGCGATTGGCGAAATCGTGGGCCAGGCCGTGGGTGACGTTCGGCACTCCGCCGACCTGCGGCGGATATTGATCGGTGACGATCATGATGCGCATAGCATTCTTATGGCGATGCTCGTAGGGGCGTGGCTCTGCCCCGCCCGCCATCGCCACCTCTTTTCATCAGTATTATGATGCCGTGCCGCTTTCGCTGGCCGTCGCCGCTGGAGCAGGTGTCTCCGCCGCTTCAGCGGTCTCTTCGGCAACCTCAGCGCGCGTCGCGGCCACTTTCGCGATCGGCTCGTCTGGAGCGGTGATCAAGGTGAAATTCGCGGGCAGCGGAATGTCCTTCGCGTAGATAATATCATCGATAGCGGTCAGCGACGAGACATCCACAACGATATTTTCAGGAATATCGGAGGCGCGGCACTCGATTTCAAGCGATTCAAGCAGGTGCAGCAAGACGCCGTTTTCCAGCTTCACAGCCGGGGCTTCGCCGGTGAGATGCAGTGGCGCTTTCACAATGATGCGCTCGCCCATGCTGATGCGGAAGAAATCGATGTGCAGTATTTTATCGGAGATGGCATCGCGTTCCACATGGCGAATCAGCACCGTGTGCAACTGGAGATCGCCGGCCACACGCAGGGAGATGATGCCACGCGCGCCATGCGCGCGGCGCACGCGATCAAAGGCGGCAGCATCAAGCTGGATCGCCTGCGACGGCTCGTGGTGTCCAAAGATATTGGCGGGAATGATGCCCGCTTTGCGCAAGCGTTTCGCGGCTTTGCCTATCGCCTCGCGGCGCGACACTGCTAATTCTATTTTCTCTGCCATAATGGTTATTCCTCTTTTCATCTATCCCGTAGGGGCGTGAGGCTCTGCCCCGCCCTTCGTGAAGGATAATAGCCAATTACAATACCCGATCATAGGGCGGGGCAAACCCACGCCCCTACGGTTTATGTACCATGACGATTTCGTTGGGTACGAAAGAATGCCAGCAGGTCTTCTACCGACATAGTATTCAAAACATCGCTGGCGCGCAGCCAGCCCTTGCGCGCGCTGCCGATACCGTAGCGCATGTCATCCAGCCCGCTTACAACATGGGCATCGGGATTGATCGGTATCTTCATACCTTTGTCGCGCGCGCGCTTCACCAACCGCCAATCCATATCCATCCGCGACGGGCTGGCGTTGATCTCGATGCACACGCCATGTTCAACCGCAGCATCGATCACCGCGTTCATATCCAGCGCGTACCCCTCCCTCTCTAATAATACGCGCCCGGTAGGATGGCCGATGATACTGACATACGGATTCGCGATGGCGCGCAGCATCCGCCGCGTCTGTTCTTCCGCTGGCAAATTGAAATTGCTGTGGATCGACGCCACCACGAAATCTAAGCCCGCCAGCACATCGTCGGCATAATCCAACGATCCATCTTTCAGGATATCACATTCTGAGCCTTTCAG